>JANLFJ010000044.1 GCA_024655825.1 Peptococcaceae bacterium
GGAGTAGACAAGAAAGAAGTGGAGCGGGGCCAGGTTTTGGCCAAACCGGGCTCGATCAAACCGCACACCAAGTACGAGGCGGAGGTATACGTGCTGACGAAAGAGGAGGGAGGCCGGCACACGCCGTTTTTCAATGGCTACAGGCCGCAGTTTTACTTTAGGACCACGGATGTGACGGGGGTGGTAACCCTGCCGGAGGGTGTGGAAATGTGCATGCCTGGGGACAACATCAAGATGACCATCGAACTGATCACCCCCATAGCTATTGAGGAAGGGCTGCGCTTTGCCATTCGTGAAGGCGGCCGCACCGTCGGAGCCGGCGTCGTGACCACGATCATCGAGTAAGACTTGTTCACCTTCGCCCGTTTTCCGTTCCGGCACAGGCAAAGATCTGGGATGAGCGGAAAACGGACGAAGGGATACCGGCTGTGAATCCTATTTAATGCCAAATTGGGACTTGTGATTTTCCAGGAATTTATATATAATCAACAAGTATGGTTGACATGCGATGAAGCGGGAGGTTGCCGGGCCGGCCATGACACGCCCGAGTGCGTTGTTCCTTATTGGCCTGCGTGCGGGGAATTTCCGCTGAGAATGTCCGAGAAACAATAAGTCGGGCGAAAAGGAGGAAAAGATATGCCAAAACAACAAAAAATAAGGATCAGGCTGAAAGCGTTTGATCATAAAATTCTTGATCAATCGGCTGAAAGAATTGTGGAGACCGCCAAACGGACCGGCGCCTCAGTCGCGGGGCCGATACCTTTGCCCACGGAACGCAATATTTACACAATTTTGCGGTCCCCCCATGTCAACAAAGACTCGCGTGAGCAGTTTGAAATGAGGACACACAAGCGTCTCATCGACATCCATGACCCCAACCCCAAGACTGTGGATGCCCTTATGGGCCTGGACCTGCCGGCCGGGGTGGATATAGAAATCAAGCTGTAACTGCTTAGGGATATTCCGTTTGGGACTGAAACACGGCAAATGATTACTAGGCCGTTTTTACGACATCGAAAACCGGAGAATCGGCTGCCGGAAGCCAGTCCCCAGATAATATACAAGCGTTTTTGTAGGAGGTGCCGTTTGTGTTAAAAGCCGTCCTGGGAACGAAACTAGGCATGACCCAGATCTTTCAAGAGGATGGGAAAGCCGTTCCCGTTACCGTTGTAAAAGCTGGACCATGTGTTGTTGTCCAGAAAAAGACAGAAGAAAACGATGGCTATAATGCCATTCAAATTGGTTATGGCGAAGTGAAAGAACAGGACCTTAACAAGCCGGCTAAAGGCCATTTGGCCAAAAGCGGTGTTAAGCCCGTGAAATACCTGAAAGAATTCAGGGTGGAAGACCCGGGCGCATACCAGCTGGGGCAGGAGATCAAAGCGGATGTTTTTTCTTCCGGCGAGTGGGTGGATGTCACCGCGGTTTCCAAGGGGAAAGGTTTTGCCGGCGGTATCAAACGCCACGGTATGCACCGCGGCCCGATGAAACACGGCTCCAAGTACCACCGCCGTCCCGGTTCGGCGGGAGCGAAAGGCCCCGCCCGCATCTTCAAAGGGCGTAAAATGCCGGGAAGGCTTGGAGGAGAACAGGTTACAGTTCAAAAACTGCTGGTGGTTAAAGTTGATCCGGAACGCAACCTGATGCTGATCAGGGGAGCTATCCCGGGCTCGAGGCAAAGCCTGGTAACCATCAAGAGTTCAGTGAAAGCTTAGACTTGATGGGAAAGGAGGACATTGAGATGCCTAAAATGGCTGTATTGAATATGGAAGGTGCGCAGGTCGGGGAAATTGAATTAAGTGATAATGTTTTTGGCATTGAACCAAACGAGAGCGTTGTCCATGAAGCCGTGGTCATGCAGCTGGCCAGCATGCGCCGCGGGACGCATTCCGTCAAAACAAGGGCGGAGGTGCGCGGCGGCGGCAGAAAGCCTTGGAGGCAAAAAGGAACGGGCCGCGCCCGTGCCGGCACAATCCGTTCGCCGCTGTGGCGCAAAGGGGGCATAATATTCGGTCCCAAACCCAGGGATTACGCCTATTCCATCCCCAAAAAGAAAAGGCGCCTGGCTATCAAATCCGTGCTGTCAGCCAAGGTCAGCGGGGGAGATGTTATCGTCCTTGACCGGCTGGCCTTTGCCGCCCCCAAAACCAAGGACATGATTAAAGTGTTGAACAACCTGAAAGTGGAGGGTAAAGCAGCGGTTGTGACGGCTGACGGCAGCGGGTATGTGCAGGAGTCGGCCAGGAACATACCGGGAATAAAACCCCTTCTCGCCGACGCCATAAACGTTTATGACATCTTAAACCACGACAAGCTGATCATGACTAAAGAAGCCGTGGCCAGGATTGAGGAGGTGTGGGGGTAAATGCGCAACCCGTACGAAGTTCTGATAAAGCCGGTGGTGAGCGAAAAAAGCACCAGCTTAATGGAAGAGAATAAGTATACATTCAAAGTCGATCCCAGGGCCAACAAGATCGAAATCAAGCACGCGGTGGAGACCGCGTTCAAAGTTAACGTGATTGACGTAAAAACCATGAGAGTTCCCGGCAAACTCAAGCGCCAGGGAAGAACACAGGGATATACGCCTTCCTGGAAAAAAGCGATTGTAACGGTGAAGGCGGGCCAGAGGCTGCCGATTTTTGAAGAATAGTTTCTATTGCCGTGTTAAGGAGGAAAAAAGGATGCCGGTAAAGGGTTTTAAACCGACTTCACCGGGTAGGCGCGGCATGACCGTTTCTACCTTTGAAGAGATTACCACTGACAAACCTGAAAAAACACTGGTTGAACGTCTGAAGAAAAATGCGGGACGCAATAACCGCGGGAAATTGACCGTCAGGCACCGCGGCGGCGGGCACAAGCGCCTTTACAGGATCATAGACTTTAAACGCAACAAAGACGGGATACCCGCCAAGGTGGCCACCATCGAATACGATCCCAACCGTTCGGCCAACATTGCCCTTTTGCACTATGCCGACGGTGAAAAAAGGTATATTATCGCTCCCCACGGCCTGAAGGTGGGGGATAACGTCATATCAGGACCGGATGCCGATATCAAAGTGGGCAATACCTTGCCCCTTGGCAGCATCCCGGTGGGCAGCATCATTCATAATATCGAATTAAAACCGGGAAAAGGCGCCCAGATAGTCAGGGCAGCCGGCACGTCAGCCCAGTTGATGGCCAAGGAAGGCAACTATGCTTCGATCCGCATGCCGTCCGGGGAAGTGCGCCTCGTGCATATCAACTGCAAGGCAACCATCGGCCAGGTAGGCAACCTGGATCATGAAAACATCACCATCGGCAAAGCCGGCCGCAAACGCTGGATGGGTATCAGGCCCACAGTTCGCGGTGTGGTGATGAACCCGGTTGATCACCCGCATGGCGGCGGCGAAGGTCGTTCCCCCATCGGGCGAAAAACCCCGGTGACCCCGTGGGGTAAACCCGCTATCGGCGGGAAGACCAGAAAGAAGAAAAACCCCAACAATAAATTCATTGTAACGCCTCGTAAGAAATAGGTGATCAAATCCAAAAAAGGAGGCAGCTAAATGAGCAGGTCAGTGAAAAAAGGACCTTATGTGGAAGAGAGCCTGATGAAAAAAATCGAGAAAATGAACAGCGCAAATGAAAAGCGGGTTATCAAGACCTGGTCCCGGCGGTCGACGATATTCCCGCAGATGGTGGGGCATACGATCGCCGTATATGACGGCAGGAAACATGTTCCTGTATATATTACCGAAGACATGGTGGGGCACAAACTGGGCGAATTTGCGCCGACCAGGACTTTTAAGGGTCACGGTTCACATACTGAGCGTTCCACAGCATTAAAATAATTCCGGGAGAGGAGGTCACTACATGGAAGAAAAACAAGCCAGAGCAGTCGCCAGACACATCAGGATGTCTCCCCGGAAAGCCCGCCAGGTAATCGATCTCATCCGGGGTAAAACGGTGTCGGAAGCGTTTGCCATATTAAGATTCACTCCGCAAAGGGCCGCCAAACCTGTCAACAAGGTTTTAAAATCGGCGGTGGCCAATGCCGAGCATAACTATGAGATGAATACCGACAAACTTTACGTAAAAGAAGCATACGTTGATGCCGGGCCTACGCTGAAAAGAATTATGCCGAGAGCTATGGGCCGGGCCGACCTGATCAGGAAGCGTACCAGCCACATCACGGTCGTTGTCAGTGAAAAGGAAGGTGATAAATAAGTGGGGCAGAAAGTACATCCGAAAGGTTTACGGATTGGGATTATTCGCAGCTGGGACAGCAACTGGTATGCCGACAAAAACTATACCGAGCTTTTGCATGAAGACATCAAAATCCGCGACTTTATCAAAGAAAAACTCTTTTTAGCGGGGATTTCCGGCGTGGAGATAGAGCGGGCCGCCAACAGGGTTAAGGTTTCTATCCACACTGCCAAACCGGGGATCGTCATCGGCCGCGGCGGAGCCGAAGTGGAGAACCTGCGCAAAGAGCTGGAGAAAATGACCGGCAAAAAGGTCAGCGTAAATATCATTGAAATTAAAAAGCCCGAACTGGATTCCCAGCTGGTGGCCGAAGGCATCGCCGCGCAGCTTGTAAAAAGGGTTGCTTTCCGCCGGGCTATGAAACAGGCGGTTTCCAGGACGATGCGCCTTGGAGCGCTGGGAGTAAAAGTTTCCTGTTCCGGGCGCCTGGCAGGGGCAGAAATCGCCCGCACTGAGTGGTACAGCGAAGGGAAGGTTCCGCTGCACACGCTTAGGGCGGATATTGATTACGGCTTTGCCGAGGCCAACACAACATACGGTAAAATCGGCGTGAAGGTCTGGATCTACAAGGGCGAAGTTCTTCCTGAAGCCAAGAACAGGAAGGAGGAGAACACCGGTGCTCGTACCTAAAAAGGTGAAATTTCGCCGTCCTCACCGCGGCGTTATGAAGGGTAAAGCAAGCAGGGGAAACCAGGTTGCCTATGGAGAATACGGTTTGCAGGCCCTGGAGCACAGTTGGATTACCAACCGCCAGATCGAAGCCGCGCGTATCGCCATGACCCGCTACATCAAAAGGGGCGGGCAGGTCTGGATAAAAATATTCCCCGACAAACCCATAACGGCAAAGCCTGCCGAAACCAGGATGGGCAGCGGTAAAGGCTCGCCCGAATACTGGGTGGCAGTTGTAAAGCCGGGCCGGATCATGTTTGAAATTGCCGGCGTTGACGAGCCAACCGCACGGGAAGCCATGCGCCTGGCCGCTCATAAGCTGCCCATTAAAACGAAATTTGTAAAACGAGAGGAAATGGGTGGTGAAGCAAGTGAAAGTTAGCAAACTTCGTGACATGACCCAGGATGAACTGACCAGGAAAGTTTCCGAACTGAAAGAAGAACTTTTCAACCTTCGCTTCCAGCTTGCCACCGGGCAGCTGGAGAACCCCATGCGGATCCGGGAAGTGAAGAAAACCATCGCGCAGACTAAAACCATTCTTCGGGAAAGGGAGTTACGGGAGCAAAAGGGTTGAAAGATTAAGGCCGGGATAAAGGAGGTATCTGGTGTCTTGGAAAGAAATAAGCGGAAGACAATAACGGGCATCGTTGTCAGCGACAAGATGGATAAAACGGTGGTTGTAGCCGTGGAAAACTACGCGCAGCACCCCGTTTATAAAAAAATAATAAAACGCACCAGGAAATACAAGGCGCACGACGAAAAAAACGAGTGCAAAACGGGAGACAGGGTCAAGCTCATGGAAACACGTCCCCTAAGCAAGGAAAAACGCTGGAGGGTCGTGCAGATCATTGAGAAAGCGCCCCTGGTCTAAAGGAGGTTTTGGGCATGATACAACAGGAAACCAGACTCAGGGTAGCTGATAATACCGGGGCTAAAGAACTGCTGTGCATCCGCCCCCTGGGCGGCTCTTACCGCCGCTATGCTTCCCTCGGCGATGTTATCATTGCCAGCGTCAAGGAAGCGACACCGGGCGGAGTGGTAAAAAAAGGCGAGGTTGTCAGGGCGGTCATTGTCCGGACCAGGGATGCGGTCAGAAGAAGCGACGGGTCATATATCAGGTTTGACGAAAACGCCGCGGTAATAATTAAGGAAGACAAGAGTCCCAGGGGTACCCGCATTTTCGGTCCCGTCGCCCGTGAACTGCGGGAAAGGGACTTCGTGAAAATACTTTCCCTGGCGCCTGAAGTGCTCTGAACAAAGCTGAATTGGGTTAAGGGGTATATTTACCGCTGGAGGTGAAGTTGTAAATGAAGCCAAAGGTCCATGTCAGGAAAGGAGATACTGTCGAGGTCATTGCCGGAAAAGATGCGGGTAAGAGAGGCAAGGTCTTAAGCGTAGACCCGGACAAAGGGCGGATCGTTGTTGAAGGTGTGAATATCGTTAAGCGTCACACCAGGCCTACGCGCACCAACCCGCAGGGCGGGATTATGGAAAGGGAAGCCCCCCTTAACAGTTCCAACGTGATGATTTACTGTTCCAGGTGCAAAAGGCCGGTCCGCATCAATAAGAAGTTCCTGGGAGACGGCAAAAAAGTCAGGGTTTGCAACAAGTGCGGCGAAGAATTTGATAAATAAACCAGGCCGGAAGGGAGGTTTAAGGCGTGGCACGTCTGAAGGAAAAATACCAAAAAGAAGTTGCTCCTGCCATGATGCAGAAATTTAACTATAAAAATGTCATGGAAGTACCGAAGCTGGAAAAAGTGGTTGTCAACATCGGGCTTGGTGAGGCCGTGCAGAATCCCAAAGCCATAGACGGAGCGGTTGCCGATTTGAAAGCCATCACCGGGCAAAAACCCGTGGTCACGCGGGCCAAGAAATCCATTGCCGCCTTTAAGATTCGCGCCGGTGTTCCCATAGGCACGAAAGTGACGCTGCGCAGCAACCGGATGTACGAATTCGTTGATAAACTGTTCAACGTCGTTTTGCCCAGGGTCCGCGATTTTAGGGGAGTTTCTCCCCGGGCGTTTGACGGGCGCGGCAACTACACGCTGGGGTTGAAAGAACAGTTGATTTTTCCGGAAATAGAGTATGACAAAGTGGACGCGATACGCGGGATGGATGTTGTCTTTGTTACCACGGCCAAGTCCGATGAGGAAGGCAGGGAACTGCTCGGACTGATGGGGATGCCCTTTGCCGAAAGGTAACAGCCTTAAATGTTAACAAGGAGGTAATTACGTGGCAAAAAAATCCATCATCAATAAACAAAAAAGAACACAGAAGTATAAAGTGCGCGCTTACAATAGATGTAAAATATGTGGTCGTCCCCATGCTTACATGCGGAAATTCGGCATGTGCCGCATCTGTTTCCGCGAGCTGGCTTATGATGGACAGATTCCGGGTGTAACCAAAGCCAGCTGGTAAGCTTGGATAGAGGAAGGGGGTCATTAAAAAATGGTTATGACTGATCCGATAGCTGATTTCCTGACGAGAATCAGGAACGCCAATTCCGTTAATCATGAAAAAGTGGAGATCCCGGCTTCAAAAATAAAGAAAACCCTGGCTGAAATCCTCAAAGAGGAAGGTTTTATCAAGGATTTTGAATACATTGAGGACGGTAAGCAGGGCATTATCCGTCTCTATTTGAAATACGGTCCAAACAAGGAGAAAGTTATTACCGGGTTGAAACGCATTAGCAAACCGGGTCTGCGCGTTTACGTGAAAAAAGACCAGGTGCCCCGTGTGCTGGGCGGGCTCGGTATCGCGGTTATTTCCACTTCGTGCGGGGTTATGAGCGACAGGGAAGCAAGAAAACGCCAGCTCGGCGGGGAAGTAATCTGCTACATCTGGTAACGAACTAAAGACTGGGCTACCCAGGGAGGTGTGAAAATGTCTAGGATTGGTAAACTGCCGGTCACAATACCTGCCGGTGTCGAAGTAAAGCTTGACGGCCACCACATCCAGGTAAAAGGACCCAAGGGAACGTTGAGCAGGACGCTGCATAAGGATATCAACATAAAAGTGGAGGACGGCAAGATAATCGTTTCACGTTCCAGCGGCGAAAAACAGCACAGGGCGCTGCACGGCCTGACCAGAGCCCTCGTGAACAACATGGTTGAAGGTGTCACCAGGGGATTTGAAAAATCCCTTGAACTGGTCGGCGTTGGCTACCGCGCGTCAAAACAGGGGAATAAGCTGGTGCTCGCCGTGGGTTACTCGCACCCGGTGGAGATTGAACCCGAAAAGGGCTTGGAAATAGAAGTACCCGCTCCGACCCGGATAATTGTCAAAGGCGCGGACAAGGAAAAAGTGGGGCTTCTGGCGGCCAACATCCGCGCCGTGCGTGAGCCCGAACCGTACAAAGGCAAAGGGATCAAGTATGTTGATGAGAATATCCGCCGCAAAGTCGGGAAAGCCGGGGCAAAAGGCGGCAAGAAGAAATAGGGGTTAGATTGAACGCGCGTTAGAAGGGAGTGACATTGTTGATTATCAAGCCGGATCGAAAAAAAGTCCGCAGGAAAAAACACTTGAGGATTCGCAAAAATATCAAGGGTACTCCGGAAAGGCCGAGACTGGCTGTTTACAGGAGCCTTAAACATATGTACGCGCAGCTGATTGACGATGTGAGCGGAACGACGCTTGTTGCAGCTTCCACCCTGGAAGCCCCTTTAAAAAATGACCTGGAGCGCTGCGGCAATGTGGAGGCGGCAAAAAAGGTGGGCCAGCTGCTGGCTCAGAAAGCCCTGAAAAAGGGCATCCGCACAGTTGTCTTTGACCGCGGAGGCAATCTTTATCACGGACGTGTAAAGGCTGTGGCCGAGGGAGCCCGTGAAACGGGACTCGAATTCTAAGAGACCGGCTAAAGGAGGGAAGAAGGAATAATGGCGAAATTTGATGTAAACAGCACGGAGCTGACCGAGAAGGTGGTTTTCATCAACCGTGTGGCCAAGGTTGTCAAAGGCGGCCGCCGGTTCAGCTTCAGCGCCCTGGTGGTGGTAGGGGACGGCAACGGTCATGTCGGCGCCGGACTGGGAAAAGCCACTGAAGTGCCTGAAGCTATACGCAAAGGAGTAGAAGATGCCAAGAAAAACATGATCAGCGTGCCGCGGGTAAGAACCACCATTCCCCATGAAGTAACAGGCCGGTTTGGCGCCGGCGTTGTTTTGATGAAGCCGGCTTCCGAAGGCACCGGGGTCATTGCCGGCGGGCCGGTGCGCGCGGTCCTGGAACTGGCGGGAGTAAGGGATATCCTTACCAAGTCTCTCGGTTCCAACAACGCCAACAATATGGTCAGGGCGACCATCCAGGGACTTCTGCAGTTGAAACAGGCTGATGAAGTCGCCCGGCTGCGCGGTAAATCCGTGGAAGAACTGTTGGGCTAGGAGGTTAAAATGGCTAAGTTAAAGATAACTCTCAAAAAAAGCGTTATCGGTTCAAACGAAACCGTGCGCAAGACCGTCAAATCGCTTGGGTTGAAAAAGACCAACGATACAGTGGTTCAAGAAGACTCGCCCAGTGTTAGGGGTAAAATTCGAAAAGTGGAACATTTGGTGACCGTGGAAGAAACGTATCAGTGACAAGAGGGAGGTGTGCCCATGAAACTCCATGAATTGAAGCCCGCGCCGGGCTCGCGCGGCAAAGAGACAAGAAAAGGGCGCGGTACCGGGTCCGGTCTGGGTAAGACGGCGGGCCGCGGGCATAAAGGGCAAAAGGCCCGTTCCGGCGGCGGGAAAGGACCCTATTTTGAAGGCGGTCAGACGCCTTTGCAGCGCCGTATACCCAAAAGAGGTTTTACCAATATATTCAAGAAAGAATACGTTGTGATAAACTTGAAACAACTGGATGAACGTTTTGAAGAAGGTTCGGTAGTGACGCCGGAAGCGCTGAAAGAAAAGGGACTTGTGAAAAACATGCGTGACGGCATCAAGATATTAGGTCACGGCGAGATTACCAAAGCGCTGACAATAAAAGCCCAGAGTTTCAGCCGTTCCGCAGCCGAAAAAATTGCCGCTGCCGGCGGCCAGACAGAGGTGATATAGGTGCTCTCGTCCTTAACCAGCGCCTGGAAACTTAATGACCTGCGGCGCAAAATAATCTTCACCCTGGCCATGCTCTTAGTATTCCGGCTTGGCGCCCATGTCCCCATCCCCGGCATCGATACCCAGGTTATCACCGATTTAATAAGCAAAGGCCAGCTCCTGGGTTTCTTCGATATCATCTCCGGCGGCGCATTTAAAAAGTTTTCCATTTTTGCCATGAGCATTACGCCGTATATCAACGCTTCAATTATCATGCAGCTGTTGACGGTGGTTATCCCCTATTTCGAGAGGCTGGCCAAAGAGGGAGAAGAAGGCCGCAAAAAAATGACCGAATACATCCGCTATGGGACGGTTATCCTTGGTTTTATCCAGGCTTTGGGCATTTCTATCGGCTTAAGGTCGGCCATTATTAATCCAGGTTGGACCTCCACCCTGATCATTGCCCTGTCTCTTACGGCCGGCACCGCTTTTCTCATGTGGCTCGGAGAGCTTATTACGGAAAAAGGGATCGGCAACGGTATTTCGCTGATTATTTTTGCCGGTATCGTTTCACGCGTTCCCGCGGGGATTGTGGCGGTTTACGAGTACCTGGTGGCCGGAACCACAAACATTTTTGTGATCCTGCTGTTTGCAGTTGTTGCCCTGGCGGTTATCGCCGGCATCGTGGCCATCCAAGAAGGACAGCGCCGTATTCCTGTGCAGTATGCCAAACGGGTGGTGGGCCGCAAAATATACGGCGGCCAGAGCACCCACATTCCTTTGAGGGTTAACCAGGCCGGGGTTATTCCCATCATCTTCGCCATCTCCATCATGATGTTCCCCGGGACGATAGCTTCCTGGTTTCCCACCAACAAGTTTGCCATCTGGGTATCCAATTTCTTTAACTTCCGCACCGTCTGGTACAACATCCTCTATGCGCTGCTGATCATTTTCTTTACCTATTTCTACACGGCCATTACCTTTAATCCGAACGACGTGGCCGACAACCTGAAAAAATATGGTGGTTTCATTCCCGGCTTGAGGCCCGGCCGTCCCACCGCCGAGTACATTACGAAAGTGATGAACCGGGTAACCCTGGCGGGAGCTCTCTTTTTGGCCGCGATAGCGGTGCTGCCCAGCGCGACGATGTCGGCGACCAACCTGCCGCTCTATTTCGGCGGGACCAGCCTGCTGATCGTGGTAGGGGTGGCGCTGGATACCATGAAGCAGATTGAGGCGAACCTGTTGATGAGGCATTATCAGGGTTTCTTGAAATGAATGAGGTGATACCACGATGAGAATCATCCTTATGGGACCGCCCGGCGCGGGTAAAGGTACCCAGGCGGAAATATTGAAAGAACGGCTCGATATTCCCCACATTTCCACCGGTGATATGTTCCGCCGGGCCGTTAAGGAAGGGACCGTCCTGGGACTGGAAGCCAAGCGTTATATGGATGCGGGCCGGCTTGTTCCCGATTCCGTCACCATCGGGATTGTGAAAGAGAGATTGAATGAGCCTGACTGCAAAAAGGGATTTCTGCTGGACGGTTTTCCCCGCACCGTTCCCCAGGCGGACGCCCTGGAAAAGACCTTGTTGGAACTGCGAATTCAACTTGACGGCGTGCTCAACATTACCGTGGACAGGGAGTCCCTGATCGCCCGTTTGACCGGGCGCAGGGTCTGCAAGAACTGCGGCGCGACTTACCATGTGCGGTATAATCCTTCTAAGGCCGGCAACAAGTGCGAAGCTTGCGGCGGGGAATTGTACCAGCGCGGCGATGATTCGCCGGAAACAGTGGTCAACCGCCTGGACGTTTACACATCACAGACTGCTCCTCTCGTTGATTATTACAAGGAAAGAGGGCTGCTGGTTGAGATCGACGGCGACCGGCCGGTAGAACAAGTTACCGGAAACATCCTGGAGGTCCTGAAGAAGAGGTAGGAACATGATCATTCTCAAATCTGACAGGGAACTCCGTTACCTTTACGATGCCGGTCAGGTAGTGGCCAAAACACATCAGGAAGTGAAAAAAGCCGTCAAACCGGGAGTCACTACCTGGGAACTTGATAAAATTGCCGAGGAATTCATCCATAAGTGCCAGGCAAAACCAGCTTTTAAAGGTTATCACGGCTTTCCCGGTTCTATCTGCGCATCCGTCAACGAAGAGGTTGTGCACGGCATACCCAGCCGTCTAAGGCAGGTAAAATCTGGTGATATTATTAGTATCGACATCGGAGCCATCCTCAACGGTTATGTCGGCGATGCGGCAGTGACGCTGCCTGTCGGTGAAGTTGACAGTGAAGTCCAGCGCCTGCTGGACGTAGCGCGTGAATCCCTCAATAGAGGAATAGAAAAAGCCCTGGCCAACAATCGCTTAACCGATATTTCCCATGCCATACAAACCTATGTTGAAAACAACGGTTATTCGGTAGTCCGTGATTTTGTGGGGCATGGTATAGGCAGGAACATGCACGAGGAACCTCAGGTTCCCAATTTCGGAGCACCCGGACGGGGCCCCCGTTTAAAAGAAGGCATGACCCTGGCAATAGAGCCAATGGTTAACATGGGAACACATGAAGTGGAAACACTGGAAGATAATTGGACAGTGGTTACGAAAGACAGAAAAAGATCAGCTCATTTCGAACACACCATTGCGATTACGGAAAAAGGGCCATGGATTTTAACCAGGTAAAAAACTGTTTTCTTCTTGGATAACAATGGTAAAATAAACATGGCATGAACTGTCATACCGTGATTAGATATAGTGTATTTTGAGGTGTTGAGGATAAGGAGGTAAGTACCAATGTCCAAGCAGGATGTCATAGAAGTTGAAGGTACGGTTCTGGAACCCCTCCCTAATGCAATGTTCCGGGTCGAACTGGCAAACGGCCACAAAGTGCTTGCTCACGTCTCAGGAAAAATAAGGATGAATTTTATCCGCATACTGCCGGGGGACCGGGTAACCGTTGAGCTTTCACCCTATGACCTGACACGGGGCCGGATAACGTATCGCTATAAATAAACTCCCAGGTATGAAGGAGGAAGCATTGTGAAAGTTAGACCATCAGTCAAACCAATTTGCGAGAAATGCAAGATCATCAAAAGGAAAGGCAAAGTAATGGTAATCTGTGAAAACCCCAAGCATAAACAAAAGCAGGGTTAGAATATTGTGAATAAAGATAACTGGAGGTGTGAAAATGGCAAGGATTGCAGGTGTTGACTTACCCCGCGATAAACGGGTGGAAATCGGCTTAACCTATATTTTTGGAATCGGCCGGCCGACTTCCCAGGAGATCCTGACAAAAACCGGGATAAATCCCGATACAAGGGTCAAAGACCTTACCGAAGACGAAGTAGCCAAACTGCGCGATACGATCGATAAAGAATACAAGGTGGAAGGCGACCTCAGGCGCGAGATTTCCCTGAACATCAAACGCCTGATGGAAATCGGCTGCTACCGCGGATTAAGACACCGCCGGGGTCTCCCTGTGCGCGGGCAGCGCACCAAAACGAACGCCCGTACTCGCAAAGGTCCCAGGCATACCGTCGGGGTCAAGCGCAAGAAGTAATGAAGGGAGGAAAAAAGAATGGCCAAAAGAACAGCAGCGACAACCCGGGTAAAACGCCGCGAACGCAAGAACATTGAACAGGGGGTTGCCCACATCCAGTCAACCTTTAATAATACAATTATCACCATCAGCGACACGGCCGGGAACACCATTTCCTGGGCCAGCGCCGGACAGCTGGGTTTTAAGGGTTCCAGGAAAAGCACGCCTTTTGCCGCGCAAATGGCTGCCGAACAGGCGGCCAAGGCAGCGATGGAGCATGGTATGCGGGAAGTGGAGTGCTACGTCAAAGGGCCGGGCTCGGGACGGGAAGCGGCTATCAGGTCCCTGCAGGCCACGGGTTTGGAAGTCAGCGTGATCAAGGACGTGACTCCCATTCCTCACAACGGATGTCGCCCGCCAAAACGCAGGAGAGTTTAAATAAACAGGGAGGTGCAAATTACATGGCAAGATATACGGGTCCCGTCTGCAGGCTGTGCCGCCGCGAGGGCTTGAAGCTGTATCTGAAAGGGGACCGCTGCTATACGGACAAGTGCGCTATTGACAGGAGGGCTTACGCTCCCGGACAGCATGGTCAAAGCCGTAAAAAAATTTCGGAATACGGCATCCAGCTGAGAGAAAAGCAAAAGGCTCGCCGTATCTACGGTATTATGGAAAAACAGTTCGGCAACTACTTTGAAAAAGCCGAGCGCCAGCCCGGCATAACGGGTGAAAACCTTCTTCGAATGTTGGAAAGGCGCCTTGACAATGTGGTCTTTCGCCTGGGATTTGGTTCTTCAAGAGCGGAAGCCAGGCAGCTGGTGAGGCACAACCATTTTACCTTAAACGGCCGTAAGGCCAATATCCCGTCGATGCTGGTGAAAGTGGGAGACGTGATTCAGGTCAGGGAAAAGAGCCGAGAATTGCCCAAATTCCAGGAGATCAAGGAAAATGCGGCTCACAAAAATCCGCCTGCTTGGTTGGAACTCGACAGCGAACAACTGACTGGCAGGGTAGTTGCGCTGCCCACCAGGGAGCAAATTGATGTTCCCATTGAGGAACACCTGATAGTCGAACTATATTCCAGGTAAGCCCCTGCTTTTTTTGCTGCCTGGGAACGTTACAAGCAAGTAGGAGGGTTAGCCCATGATTGAAATTGAAAAACCCAGGATCGAGTGCGTGGAGACAAACGAAACCAAAACATATGCCAAGTTTGTGGTCGAACCTCTCGAGAGGGGTTACGGGATCACCTTAGGCAACTCACTGCGGCGGGTACTGCTGTCATCTCTTCCCGGAGCCGCGGTGACCTCGGTTAAAATTGACGGGGTGCTGCACGAGTTTTCAACAATACCGGGTGTTGTGGAAGACGTCACGGACATTATCCTTAACCTCAAGCTGCTGGCGCTGAAAGTATATGCCGATGAACCCCAGGTCATCAGGATAGACGCTCAGGGACCGGGTACAGTCCTGGCCCAGGACATCCAAAGAGGAAGCCAGGTGGAAATTTTCAACCCCGACCTCCATATCGCCACTTTGGAAAGCGGCGCCCGCCTGTCTATGGAAATAAATATAGAGAGGGGACGGGGCTACCGTCCTGCCGAAAAGAACAAAAAAGAAGACCATGTTATCGGTATAATCCCGGTCGATTCAATTTTTTCGCCTGTCCGGAAAGTGAATTACACCGTTACCGAAACGCGCGTCGGGCAAATTACCGACTATGACAGGTTGACGCTGGAAATCTGGACCAACGGGTGTATAGCCCCGGATGAGGCTGTCAGCCTTTCGGCCAAAATCCTGCATGACCACCTGAAACTGTTTATCAGCCTGACCGACAGGATCGGCGATGTGGAAATCATGGTCGAAAAAGAAGAGGAAGAACGCGACAAAATCCTGGATATGAGCATCGAAGAATTAGACTTGTCTGTTCGTTCCTATAACTGCCTGAAGCGCGCCGGGATCAACACCGTCGGCGAATTGATCATGAAGACGGAAGAAGACATGATGAAAGTCAGGAACCTCGGGAAAAAATCGCTGGAAGAGGTTGACGAAAAACTCGCCGCTTTGGGCTTAAGCCTGAGAAAGGCCGAAGAATAGTATAGAAGGAAGCATCTTTGCATTAAAGGGGGTTAGAACTAATGGCCTACAGAAAACTTGGACGCAATACAGGGCAGCGCCGGGCCCTGCTTAGAAATATCACCACCTCGCTTCTCAAACACGGCCGTATTGAAACAACCGAGCCGAAAGCCAAAGAGCTGGCAAGCATAGTCGAAAAAATGATCACCCTGGGAAAACAGGGCGACCTGAGCTCCCGCCGCCAGGCAGCCTCGTATCTCCTGGATGAAAAGGTGGTCAAGGACCTGTTTGACAATATCAGCAAAAAATACGCCGACCGCCAGGGCGGTTACACCAGGATCATCAAGGCCGGCAGCCGCCGCGGCGACGCCGCCTCCCTGGTTATTGTGGAGCTGGTTTAAACAGAATCGAAAAAGCGGCGTTAATAAAGGTCAGGAAAACCGGAATCCTTAGCCGTTCGAGGTTAAGTGTTTGGCTTTCCTGGTTTTTGTTTCTAGTTCCGGAAAGCATTATTCAGCACCGGTGTTCTAAAGATTGAGTGGTGAAACAATGATTATTGTCAAGGACCTGGTACACCAGTACCATTTGCCCGGCGGCGACGTTCAGGCGCTGAAAGGCATCAATCTCCACGTCAAAAAGGGCGAATTCCTGGCGATTATTGGGCACAACGGTTCGGGCAAATCCACCCTGGCCAAGCACTTCAATGCCCTGCTCCTGCCCTCCGGCGGAAGCGTCACGGTCAACGGCCTGGATACCAGGGATAAAAGGAACGTGTGGGACATCAGGCAGCAGGTCGGCATGGTCTTCCAGAATCCCGACAACCAGCTCATCACTACCACGGTCGAGGAGGATGTGGCTTTCGGACCGGAAAACCTGGGGCTTAATCCGCAGGTAATCCGCCAGCGGGTGGACGAAGCCCTGGCCAGCGTCGGCATGTCAGCCTTTAAAACGAGAGCGCCCCACCTTCTTTCGGGCGGGCAGAAACAGCGGGTGGCAATTGCCGGGATAGTAGCCATGCGTCCAAATGTCCTGGTGCTTGATGAGCCTACGGCGATGCTCGATCCTGCGGGCCGCAGGGAAGTGATGGAGACGGTCGCGCGCCTTAACAGGGAAGAAGGTTTGACCGTCGTTTACATCACCCACTTTATGGAAGAAGCCGTTTTAGCCGACCGGGTGGTGGTGATGGAGGACGGCCGGATCGTGCTGGAGGGCGCGCCGCGCCAGGTGTTCAGCCAGGTCGGACAAATGAAGGCTTTGCGCCTTGACGTTCCGGCCATGACCGAACTCAGAGCCGGGCTGGTCAAAGAAGGACTGGATCTGCCCGAGGGCATACTTACCGTGGACGAAATGGTGGTGGCCTTATGTCCATAAAACTGGAAGGAGTCTGCCACACCTATCAACCCGGTTCGTCTTACGAGTTTCACGCCCTGAAAAACATCAACCTTGAAATAAAAGAAGGCGAATTCGTCGGCCTGATCGGCCATACCGGTTCAGGCAAGTCCACCTTGATCCAGCATTTCAACGGGCTTTTAAAACCGACGTCCGGCAAGGTATTCGTTGACGGGGTCGACATCTGGGATAAAGGGGTAAAACTAAAAGAAATCCGCCAGAAAGTGGGGCTGGTATTTCAGTACCCTGAGCACCAGCTTTTTGAAGAGACCGTTTTTCAGGATATCGCCTTCGGTCCCAAAAATTTGGGCCTGCCGCCGGACAAAATAATAAAAAGAGTGAAGCAGGCTATGGCCATGGTTGATCTTGAATACTCAAGGTTCAAGGAGTGCTCTCCTTTTTCCCTGAGCGGCGGGGAGAAGAGGAAAGCAGCCATAGCCGGAGTTCTGGCTATGGCTCCCAAGTACCTGGTCCTTGACGAGCCGACAGCGGGCCTCGATCCCAGGGGCAGGGACGAAATCCTCTCCCAGGTCGAAAGACTCCACCGCCGGCAAGGCCTGACGGTGGTCCTGGTTTCCCACAGCATGGACGATGTGGCCAGGCTGGTCGATCGCCTGATCGTGATCAACAACGGCGAGCTGGTTTACAATGACGGGACCCGCCGGGTCTTTTCCCGTTACGAGGCTCTCCGGCAGGCAGGGCTGGATGTCCCGACCGTGAGCAAACTGATGCTCAGGCTGCAGGAGAAGGGGTGGCCCGTCCGTTCCGATGTTCTCACTATTGAAGAAGCCAAAGAGGAAATATTAAAAATAGTGAGGAGGCGGAAATCGAATGCTTAAAGATATAACCATCGGCCAGTACATACCCGGCGATTCCGCGATCCACCTGATGGACCCGCGCACCAAAATAATCGCAGTGGTCCTGTACATGGTCGGCCTGTTTATTGCGGGCAACGCCAGCGGCTATCTTCTGGTGACCGTTTTTACCGCCGCGGCAGTCATCATCTCGCGTATTCCCCTAATCACGCTGCTAAAGGGACTAAGGCCGCTCTGGTTCATCCTGATCCTGACTTTTGGACTGCACTCCTTCTTGACGGAAGGTCTTGTCCTGTGGAAGTGGGGTATTTTGAAAATAACCTACGAAGGATTGAGGCAGGGGTTTTTCATGACGCTCCGCCTGGTTTATCTCGTGACGATAACCTCCCTCCTGACGCTTACCACGACGCCGGTATCGCTGACCGACGGCATCGAAAAGGTTCTGAAAGCCCTTTTTATCCCTGTGGCCCATGAACTGGCCATGATGATGACCATCGCGCTGCGGTTCATTCCCACCCTGATCGACGAAACCGAAAAAATAATGAAGGCCCAGATGGCGCGCGGGGCCGACTTCGAGAGCGGCGGCCTGCTGGCGAGAGCGAAAAGCCTTGTCCCCCTTCTGGTTCCCCTCTTTTTAAGCGCATTCCGGCGGGCGGACGAGCTGGCTGTGGCCATGGAAGCCAGGTGCTACCGGGGCGGCGAAAACAGGACCAGGATGAAACAGCTGCGCATGGCCGGCAGGGACTACGCGGCCTTTGCCGCGGTCTTCGCCTTTGTAGGAATAAGCGTTTTCACACGCTTCTGGATGTGAAACGATGCGCAACGTCAAGATGACCGTAGCCTACGACGGCACAAACTATCACGGTTTCCAGGTCCAGAACCGGACCGGTCTGAAAACCGTCCAAAACGAGCTGGAATCGGTCCTTCACACCCTTACCGGCGAGAAAGTCAGGGTGATTGGTTCCGGCCGGACGGATGCCGGCGTGCACGCCCGGGGACAGGTGATAAACTTCTTCAGCAGCACCAAAATCCCGCCGGACAGGTTCCCCCTGGCCATGAACTCGCTCCTTCCCCGCGATATTGTGGTGTGGGAAGCCCAAGATGTTTCGCCCGGCTTTCACGCCAGGTTCAGCGCAAAGAACAAGACCTACCGCTATGCCATATACAACTACAGGCACCTGTCGCCTTTCTGGCGGCTTTATGCCTACCACGTTCCGGTACCCCTGGACAAGGAAAAAATGAGCCTTGCTGCCGGGTATTTCCTGGGCACTCATGATTTCTCAGCGTTCTGCGCCCAAGACGCGAGGGTTGCCAATCACGTGCGCACGATTTTTGAATTCATGGTGGAGCAAAAAGGCCCGCTCATCTTTTTGACGGTGACGGCCGACGGCTTTCTCTACAACATGGTCAGGATCATGGCCGGCACCCTGCTCGAAATAGGGATGAACAAACGACAGCCGGAGTCCGTTCCCTTGCTCCTGCAAAGCGGGGAGCGCAAGCAGGCGGGAATGACCTTGCCGCCGCAAGGCCTGTGCCTGATGAAAGTGGAATATTGAACATCAATAATAAATTCAGATTTCAAGGAAAAAGAAATCCCTCCATCTGAGGGATTTCTTTTTTTTATATTAACGCCGGACAAAATGGCGTGACGGGAGAGTTAAGAAAAGCGATCTTGAAGCTGCGGCAATCCATTTTATGGATAAAAAAGCGTTTCATTGCAGTTTATATGCATGAGTCCAAGTGCAGAATTGACCATAAGGCAGCAGAATGAATCTACTATGATAACCATAACCTATATTTTTTTAAGTATTGTTCGTAAATTGACACATTTCAGCACAATCGTTACTATTTTCTTAACAAGAGAACAAATTTAAAGACTGTTTTAGGGAAAGGGAGAGACAACATGACCAAACCAGTCCTGTTCGATTATCATGAAGCAGAACCGGATACCAGCCGGCCGGGCGGTCGGACATATTATTTCCAGGGGTCGGAAAATATGACTATTCAGTATTTGGAAATATTTTCGGATCCTGAAAGCAACACGCACAAGCATGATTATGAACAGATCGTGATAATTTTGGGAGGAAAAGCGAATTTCCGGTGCGACGGCGTGTCATACGAAATGAGCGAAGGGTGCTGCATGGTTGTGCCGCCGAATGCCGACCACGGCATCGAAAAGAAGAACGGCGACGAAACGCTCCGTGTCCTGGGGATCTTTTATCCCAAACGCAAGGCGGACTGCGTTCAGAGCAAGCGTATTGCCAACCTTGGGCATCAAAACTGGGACTAATACGGAGTCCATATGACCAGTTCTTATTTATTGTCCATTTTCAATCTGAGTACTGAAAAGAATACGTGATCCAGATGCTCGATCATTTCATTTTTGGCTACCTGCGAAAATCTGTTTTTCAGTGCCTTGAAAATGCAGATGTGTTTTTCTGCTCCTTGGACAATATCAGCTTTTTGATTGTAATGGTTATAAGCGGTCATTATGAACTTATACCGGTTCATTCTCGTTTCAATATTTCTGAATGCGTCGATGAGATATTTGTTGTGGGTTGAAAGAACTATTTTTTTATGGAAGCCGGTGTCCAAGTTGATCCAAGTCACCGGCTCGAAAGGCTGCACTAGTTTTTTAGGGTTCAGAACGAGTTGTTCAAGATCCCGCATTTCTTCTAAGGTCATCGTGTTAGCCGCAATGTACGCCGCGTTGCCTTCGATGATTTTCCGGAAGTCGTACAATTCGATGACGTCATTAATATTCAATGGGGGTACACGAAACCCTTTACGGTCGGTCCTTTCGACGAACCCTTCATTAGCCAGCCTGTCAAGCGCCGCCCTGACGGGAGTTCGGCTTATGCCGAGTTCTTCCGCAATTTTTGTGGTGCTGATTTTTTCTCCGGGAAGAATACTCGCCTTTATTATTATTTCAAACAAATAATTATAAACAAGCTCTCCAAGAGCAGCGAACGGTTCGTTTTCCAACCTCTTTTTGAATTCACCGCTATCCATGTGGTACCTCCACATTATTCATTAAAAACAACGTCATATCTCAATTATACAACACATCACAAAAAAGGATGGATATTTATGAGAAACTTGATGAGAGAGAAGCTATTAAACGGCAAAAAAGTGTTGGGAACATTTTTTCAAAGCGGCAGCGAAGCGGTAATGGAGGCGGTTGCCATTTCCGGATTGGATTTTGTCATTATCGACAAGGAACACGGTCCGATTGGCGTTGAAACGGCCCTGGGCCTG
>JANLFJ010000045.1 GCA_024655825.1 Peptococcaceae bacterium
GGGAAATAAGTGACGGGCGAGTACTGCGTCTCGTCCAGAAATTCCTGCTGGCCGGAGTTATGGACAAAGGCGTCTTTCAGAAGAGCGTCATCGGCACCCCGCAAGGTGGAGTCATCTCGCCGCTTTTGGCCAACATAGTTCTGCATGAATTTGATGCCTACATGGTAGAACGTGGGGTACAAATAGTCAGATACGCTGACGATGCTGTGCTGCTCTGCCGCACCAAGAACGAAGCGGTAGCGGCGCTCAGGCACGCCAGGTATATACTGGAAGAGGTGCTCGGGTTGAAGATGCACCCCGACAAGACCCGGATTGTGCATATCTCTAAAGGTTTTGAATTTCTCGGCTACATGGTGAAACAGGGTCAGAGCAGATGTCGGTTCACCGGCAGGGGGTCAAGCATCTACGCCATACCCCGGCAGAAGTCTATAAACAAGTTTAAAGATGAGATACGACGCATTACCAGAAGAACCAATCCCAAGAAGCTACCTGAAATAATTGCGGAACTCAATCCGGTAATCCGGGGCTGGGGCAACTATTACCGTAAAGCCCATGTCAAGCGTCTGTTCTGGCGCCTGGATATTTGGATAAGGCTCAGGCTTTACTCCTTTATCACCTGGCGTTGGCGCAGTATGGCCTGGATGGAATACCCCAGTCAGAGGCTCTATGGGGAGTTTAAACTGGTGCGACTTTTTACGCTGATACCTGGTATGGCCGCAAAGGTTTCTTAACGGATAATGGTGAAGGAAAGCCGTGTACGGGAAAACCGTATGCACGGTTTAATCGAGGGGTCCCAGGAAGGGTTCGTTTACTGCCTGACCTGGTCCTACTCTACAGGTTTTATGCTTGACAAATGATTTTTCGTTTCTTGCAACATTAATGGAGTAATGTGAAAGTCTAAGAAAAAACAAGCAATTAAGAGAAAACGTTAGATTAAAGAGGGGATGAAATTGTGAGTATTTCTCAGATCCGGACTTTTATGCAAGAATATGCCGAAACAATTGCAGAAGTACTTTGTGTTGATGTAACTGTGGTGGATGAAAACTGTATCCGTATTTGCGGTACGGGTCTTCATCGTGAAAACATCGGACTACCGGTTCCCCATGGCTCATTTTTCCAAAAAATAATAAAAACAGGCAAGCCGGGTGTAATTTGCGATGTCAAAAAGGAATATGCGCTTTGTCAAAACTGTAGTAGGGCTAATACATGTAAAGAGTTGGCAACGATGGGCTTTCCGATCTTTAAAAAAGATAAGCCTATTGGTGTCTTAGGCTTAAGTGCTTTTACTGAGGAACAGAAAAATAAAATAATTAATACTACCCCTGAGCTTATAAATTTTCTAAAGCACATGAGCAATCTCTTAGAGAGTAAGCTTTTACTGATTGAGGCTAATGAAAGACTGCAAAACCAGATCATGGAAACTATGAATGAAATAAACAAGAATTTTTCATTCGAGAAGATGATTGGCAAGGAAGCGTGTTTTACCCAGGTATTGCTTAAGGCGCAGCAAATTGCCCAGGGAACTTCTACCGTCCTTATTCGAGGGGAAAGTGGTACCGGCAAAGAATTCTTAGCCCGGGCTATCCATGCCGAAAGCCCTCGCAAACATCGACCATTTATTGCTGTGAATTGCGCTTCAATTCCAGAAAACCTTTTGGAGAGTGAGCTTTTTGGTTATGAGGGTGGAGCCTTTACAGGGGCTAAAAAAGGTGGAAAACTGGGAAAATTTGAATTGGCGCAGGGCGGAACAATATTTTTGGATGAGGTTGGTGATATGCCGTTATCCCTTCAACCCAAGATATTAAGGGTATTACAGGAAAAATCAATTGACCGAGTGGGAGGTGATAAGGCGGTCTCTGTGGATGTCAGAGTAATCGCGGCAACTCATGCCAATCTGGAAGCCATGATAAAAAATGGAAAATTCCGCGAGGATCTTTATTATCGCCTGAATGTAATCCCCTTAGAGTTACCTCCGCTACGGGAACGCCGCGGCGACATTCCGTTATATCTTGAACACTTCCTGAAGAAATTCAGTAAAATGCTAAACAAAAAAAACCTTGTCCTTGATCCGTCTTTGGTAGAATGGCTCAAAACTTATCGATGGTCTGGAAACATCAGGCAATTGGAAAATGTAGTTGAATACATGGTTAACATGAATAAAACAGGAAAAATTAGTTTTCCTGATTTGCCGGAGTATCTTGAAAGGGAGTATAGGGAGTCTCTTGAAAGAATGAGCAATTACAATTCCAATGGTTCTTTTGATGTTGAAGTAGACCTAAGTCTGGAAGAAAGGGTTGCTCGATACGAAAAATCCATTTTGCAAAATTTTGTACATCCCGGATCCAGTACAAATGATAAGCTGCAAGCCGCCCATGCTTTGAAGATTAGCTTAGCTACGCTATATCGAAAGCTGAAAAAGCATCAGATATAAAGCTGCAAATCATAAACAAAAAAATAATTTCGCAAATATGACAATTCTTTCGCGTTTATGAGAAAAGGCGCGCCATTAAGCATTCCGCTAAAAACTTCTCATTATTGCGAAAGTATTTTGTTTGATGTTTTCGGCATGGCTTCTGCTGCAAGGCTTCCACAGTTGGCACTAAAATTGCATCTCTAAAATTATGGCATCAGAGTAAGGGAGGAATTGAATTGCAGGAGAGTCAGTTGATTACACTTCTCAAACAAGAAGTAAAACCTGGATTAGGCTGTACGGAGCCAGCGGCAGTTGCCTTAGCAGCCGCACATGCAGCATTATTTTTAGGTGGGAAAATTGAAAAAGCAGATATCATCGTGAGCTCCAATATCTATAAAAATGCATATGCCGTTACTATTCCCAATACCCAGGAAAAGGGGTTGAAGATAGCGTCTGCGTTAGGGTTACTTTTAAGAAATCCCCAAAAGGAATTGGAAATATTCGAAGATGTAAAGCCTGAAGATGTTGTTAAGGCTAAACACTTAATCTCTAATGAGAAAATTCAGGTCACGGTGCAACAGTTAGATGATTTTTATATTGAAACCAGGATCGAGGGGGAAAAAGGTTGGGCCAAGGTGGTTTTGTCCGGTGGACATACCGATTTGGTTAAAGCGGTTGTAAATAACGAGGTTGTATTCTCAAAAAATGATTTTCAAGCTTCAAAGCGACCAAAAGAATTTGATTTAACCGCTTATACTATCCGCGGGCTAGTGGAATTTATAGAGAAGATCCCCCTAGATGAAATTCTTTTTTTAGAAAATGGGATTAAAATGAATCTTCAGATATCTGCAAAAGGGTTGGAGCTGAAATCGGGACTGGCAGTTGGAAGTGGACTGCAAGCTATGCTTAAAAAAGGGGTCTTGCAAAATGATCTTGTCAACAAAGCCCGGATTGCTGTGGCGGGAGCTTGTGATGCCCGGATGGCTGGCCTGAATATGCCAGTGATGACATCTATGGGAAGCGGTAACCATGGCCTTGAAGCATCTATCCCTTTAATTATTGTGGGAAAAGAAATCAGAGCCCCGAAAGAAAAGGTTTTAAGAGCTTTGGCCTTGAGTCATTTGGTTACGGCCTTTGTAAAACAGCATACGGGCAAACTCTCTCCTATTTGCGGCTGTTCTGTAGCGGCAGGGGCCGGGGCGACGGCGGGGATTGCCTGGCTGATGGGGGGAAGTTTGATTCAGGTAGAGGGCGCGATTAAAAATGTCATCGGAAACCTTAGCGGACTGATATGTGATGGGGCAAAAGGCGGATGTGCCCTGAAACTGGCGACATCGGCCGCTGAATCTGTCATTGCAGCCCAGTTAGCATTAAATAATATTATTATTCAAGACAGTGATGGGATCATTTCTACAACAGTAGAGGACACTATTCGCAATCTGGGTAAAATCAGTTCTTCTGGAATGGCTAATATTGATTCAACAATTTTAGAAATTATCCTAAACAAAGGGTCAAAAGAGAACGCATATTGATGTTTAACCAGAACATATGGGGTAGCGAGATTATATTATCAATAGAAGAAAGCATTCCTGTAATACGTGAAAATGGACTTTGAGAATTAAAAAACCTCCTGCTATGATTTATGTGTGCCTCACAAACGCATAAAAATCATAAAAATCATTAAGGGAGGTCATAAGCAAAATGAAAAACCGTAACAATCAAAAAATAAAAGCCATAACACCAAAGACACTAATTGTTGGAGGTGATTAAATATAACTTCGATCAGTATAAAAATGGAGGAGGTGAACAAGAAGAGTTAGCTGTTTTTGTGCAGCTAAAACAAATAGCGTAATAAACTGCAGAAGTAAACTAGACAGGAGGTTGTATTTAATGAATATTGACAAGTTGACGCGTCCAAGCTGGGTAGAAGTTGATTTGGATGTTATCACCAAGAACGTCAAAAACATCAAGGATATTTGCGGTAACAAGGTAACTGTGATCGGGACCTTAAAAGGACACGGCTATGGCCACGGGCTGGTTACGATAGCAAATCACCTGTCTGACCTCGGGATAGACTATTATGCCGTGGGACATGTTCATGACGGGATATATTTGAGAAAACACGGCGTAAAAGGGAAAATAATGGTCTTTGGCAATACCCTACCTGACGCGGCGGAGTTGTACACAAAGTACTCCTTAATGCCGACATTTTTTAATGCGAATGATCCGGAAAAGTATATGAGCGTCTTAGGAGCCAAGACTCCTCTGAAGGTATGGATAAAGGTTGAAACAGGTCTGGGCAGACTAGGCGTAAGTGTTGAGGAAGTTCCGGCGATGCTTAAATTCATCAAGGAAAAGACTCCGTACGAAATTGAGGGTATATACTCTCACATAGGCGCAAGAGGTGGTTCCCCGGCCCCGGAAGACAAAGAATACTGCCTGAAGTCATGGGAGCTTTTCAGGGGGCTTCTGGAAGAAATTGAGGGAATGGGAATACAAATACCTTTAAAAGAAATCAACAGCAGCCATTCCATGATAACCATGCCGTTTGCGAATCTGAACTGTGTTAACGTCGGCGGAGCTTTATATAGCGAATTGCTGCCGGAGAACAAATATGATTTTGGTTCGGCATATAAGGCTTTGAAGTCCAAGCTTATTTCTGTTAAAAAGTTTAAAGCAGGAAGCCAGATCGGAGGATTTCCTCTTGAAAGGGACAGCTTGATAGGGGTAGCTCCCATAGGCGTGATGGATGGATTGTCTCCCAAGAATAAAGATCATTGCGTTTTGGTGCGAGGAACAAGGGTACCAATAAGAGGACCACTGACTGCAGAGTGTATTAGGATCGACGTAACAGACGCCGAGGGAGTTTCAGTCGGAGATGAGGTTACCATCGTTGGGCGTCAGGGTAATGAAGAGATAACAGCAAAAGAAATGTGTGATCGGGTCGGCATTACAATTTTACAACTTTGGACAGGCATCAGTCCATTAACTGTGCCGCGTGTATTCTATAAAAATGGTAAGATTTGCGGAATGGAAATGATTGAATAGACTAAAGTTAAAAGAACTTTGACAATCACATAGGGATCCTGGTTACACATTGTTGCAGGGTGGGGACCATTGATAATTCTGATCATATGGCCGATTATCTTTCCAGAGAGAATAAATTAAATGCACAAGTCGTCTGGCAATTGCGCCAGTAGCAACGCTTGAATGTTTTCCCTGACTGCGCTTTAACTCATAATAAGCCTTCAGTTCCGGATTAAAGCGCCGGGCCGACGGGCGGCCAACCCCAGGCTGTTTCTCAGCATAGGGGAACCGCGTTTAGACATCCGGTTGCGAGTACCCTCGAACAATCCTGAAGCCCTGACAGAAACATCCAGGCCTGCATAAGCCACAAGGGCCCAGGCGTTGGGGAAACAAGCGACATCCCCTATCTCACCGATAATTGCGGCAGCCAGAACAGAACCGATACCGGGGATGGTATCAATTACGTGGCGATATGGAGTATCCTCGCTGAGGCGAAGTTCCTCCATAACCTCGTTAATTGCATCCTCGATCACTCTAATCTACTCCTCAATGAACTCGATTTGTTCAACTAGCATGCGCAGTTGGAGAGTGAAAGCGTTCAGAGCTAGGGTAATGCTGAAAGTACCTTTAGCCAGATACTGAATCTTTTTAGCCCTCTCTTCACTAAGGCGGCCCCGGGAATGTTCTTCCAAGAAGGCAGTTAACTCTGAAAGATCTACTTCGGCCAAGTCTTCCGGTTCCGGGTACTGTTTGAGCAACTCACGGGAAGTCCGGATAAAAACATTTGAGAAGCAACTGGGGTATTCTGGGAAGATCCGGTCGAGGATGCCGAGCACCCTGTTCTTGAGCCCACCGACTTGGCGAACGAACTCAAAACGAAGGCGTGAGAGAGTCTGCAATTTGAGGAACCGTTTCAGAAGCAAGCCTGGTTGCAGGGGCACGTCCCAATCGCAGCAAGTCAGCAAGAAGCAGGGCATCCTTCTGGTCGGCCTTGGTCTTATGCACATAGAGATTACGCAAAGCATCCGACTGGATAGGGTTAATAACATGAAGCTGACCCCCCAACTCACTAAGGTGGCAGTAGATTAGGAAGCCAGTAATGTCCGGTGGCTTCCAGGCAGAACTTAACACTGTCTGGCTCGATACCCACAACCTTTCCAATGCCTGCAAAAGCTTGTTCAATCCTCTCTGGTTGTTATCTATATGCATCTGCAGGACGACATCACCAGCATCATTTACGAGGCACACCTCGTGGCGATACTTGGCTACATCAACGCCACCATAAATCATTCTGTATCCCTACTTTCACTGAATTTAGGCAGGGTTCCCGCAACCCTTACGAGCCTCTCGACCTTGCGCGTAACTCGCGGCATACAGCAAGCTGTATCCACAACGTGCTCATTCGAGAACTCTCGTATGGGCGGGATTCATTCTAACTATCGGGACAGATGAGCTTCCCAAAGGGGGTGATCGAAGCCCCCTGCCTCTACGAGAATATTTATCCGGGTTGCCCCAGGATTCCTTTGTGGTTGTCAAGGATCGTATCTATTGGCTTAGAACTGACTAATCTATCCTGAAAAATAAAATTTTCATCTTTCCGATGGTGCCGTGTACGGCATGGATGCCTAACTCTATAGTACAAGGGGGTGAGCACAACTTAACTCGGGGTGAGCTTATGGAAGAGAACTCGAAAATTCAAAAGCTAAATAATAACGGAGGTGCAATAGTATGTATTTAGATGACAGCGTAATGCTAAAGATTGCAGAATCACTTGACAGATTAGTATCGGTTGACATTCCGGCCAGAGGAAATATCGGTGTTTTGTACGAGGCAGCTAGGAAGAAGCAAGGCGCGCCGCTAACTCTGCTGGCAGCGGAATTGTTGATGAAGTCAGTAAAGCCCGGAGACTATGTCATGATCGCAACAGGATGGGCAGATCAACCGTGGAGCCTTCCCAATGACAGCGAAACCGATGGCCCTCCCGGAGCAGTGGCGCTTGCCCGTGCCGTGCGCATAGCTCTTAAGGCTATTCCCATCATAGTAACTGATGCGCAACTGATAGAAGGAATAAAGAAAGTTGCTATTGGAGCTGGAATGCAAGTAATTGATCCCGAGCTGGGCAAAATTGCTCTCGAAAGAAATTCTACGCCGACGGTATCGATAATCCCCTTCCCATTGGATCATGAAAATGGAAAAATAGAAGCAGAAAGACTAGTCGAGAAGTGGAAGCCTGCAGCCTGTGTTGCAATCGAGCGGGGTGGCATGAACAGCGCTGGACGTATTCACACAATGATGGGTATAGATTATAGTGATTCAGTTGCGAAAATTGATCATTTATTCATTAAAGCGCGAGAAAAAGGCTGCGTTACAATAGGCATCGGCGATGGCGGTAATGAGCTGGGCATGGGAAAAATTGTGGAAACTGTTCGTGCGGAAGTTCCCAGAGGCGCCAAGTGCAATTGCCCCTGCGGTGAAGGCATAGCTGCTGCTACTGATGTAGATGTATTAATTGCCTCGACTATGTCTAACTGGGGAGCATACGCAATTTGTGCTTTAATAGCTGCAAAAACTGGAATAATGGCTGCAATGAATGATGAGGTCAAAGAGGAAAGAGTACTGAGGGAAGCTGCAGATGCTGGTCTTCATGACGCTGTTGGCGGTCTGGTTGAGCCTGGCGTAGACGGGGCTGGGCTTAAGGTGCAGCTGGCAATAGTAACCCTGATAAAGGCAACAGTTTTAATGGCATATAAGCGCTACTCGAATTTGCCAATTATTTTATAAGCCTGACTTACAAGGCTGAGGAGTTTTGCTACTAAGCACATAATTATAAAAAATATCGAGGAGGAAAGATAATGAAGAGAAATATGAGGTGGATTGTTATCCTGGTTTTCTTGTTCTCATGTCTAGTTACTGGATGCGGCAGTTCTAACAATAAGGCGGCTGCTCCTAGAAAAGACAATGAAACAATATACAAGTGGGATTTTTTTGTAGTGCTTCCAACAACACAAATGCGCAGCAAACCTTTAGATGACTTTGCAAAATCTGTTAAGGAGAAATCGGGTGGTCGTCTTGTAATTACACCTAAAGCGGCAGGAGAGGTTCCTTACAAAGGCCCCGAAGCAATCAGGATTACAAGAGATGGATCGGTTCAGATGGCTGATGCGACAATGGCCTTTATAGCAGGTGATTTGAAGGCGGCGGCAGTGCCAAGTTGGCCATTTCTTTGCGCAGCGCCGGATGAGTTTAACAAGGCTGTAGAAGCAGTTAGGCCTATTGTTAATGAAGAAATGAAAGTAAATGGAGTCGAAGTTCTATTTTGGTTCCCGGATCCTCCACAGCGCTTCTGGGGCAAAGGAAGGCCCATCCATAGCTTTGCAGACTTAAAGGGCAAAAAAATAAGAACTCCATCACCTGAAGCCTCGCAGTTTATAAAAGACATTGGTGCTATTCCCGTCTCTATGACTAGCCCGGAAGTTCCTTCTGCCATGCAAAAAGGGATAATTGATGCAATGATCACAAGTGCAATTACAGTAAATGACGGTAAATTCTACGAATTTTTGGACTGGGGTTACACTATTCCCTTTAGTGGTTCCGGTGGCTGGGTTATCGTTAACTCAAAGTTATTTGCTGAATTGCCAAAGGATTTACAAGACATAATGCGCACGGAAGCTAAAAAATACCAGGAAATAGCAATTCAATCTGTGAGCGCCAACGATAAAATAGCTCTGGAAAATATTAAAGCACAAGGGGTTACGCTCATTGATCCGGATGCATCAGCAATAAAGCAAGGTTATAATATGTCAAAAGAAAACTGGACGAAATATGCCAAAGAAGGCGGACCTTGGGCAGAAAAGGCCCTGCAAGCTATTTTAGAAGCTCTGCAAAAATAGCTCTACGTGGATTCTGCCTCTCCGATATGAGGCGAGGCAGAATCCATTTATAAATATTTATAATTATAAAGGGGGTTGGGCGATGAAAGCCTGGCAGAAAATTGAGAGCGCCATCAATTATTTATCATCGATAAGCTTTTCCTTAGCAGGAATTATTATTGTGTTCGTGATGATTCTCATAACATTTGAAGTCTTTGCTCGTGCAGTGCTTGGGTTTTCAACCTTAATAGCTGACGAAGTCTCGGGTTATTCCTTAGTCGTATTATCCTTTCTTGGGGTTGCATTAACCTTTAAAAAAGAGGGTTTTATACGCATTGATTTTGTATATCAAAGAATGTCACAAAAAGTTAAAAAATGGGTGGATTTATTCACAACGATATTGTCATTACTCTATATAACTATAATAACGGTTGAGTATGTTAGGTTGTTTTTACAGTCATACACATACAAAATAACATCAACGTTTTTAACCAGGACTCCGTTGTTTATACCACAGATGTTTATGTGGTTGGGCGCTAGTTTTCTTTTGCTGCAAGTAGTCTTGTTGCTAGTTGCAGGCATTAAGAAAATTATGTCAAAAGAAGAGGCTGAACTAAGGAGTTGATTATAGTGGATTGGCAAATCACGTTTGTCTTTTACATCGCAATCCTATTTACGCTTCTGGCTTTAGGGCAATGGATAGCATTTGCACTTGGGACAACCGGGCTGATTGGTTTGTATTTGTTAGGGGGAATAAAAGAATTTCAGGCCGTCGGAATTCTTTCCTGGAATATGATAAACAGCTTTGAGTTGACTGCTGTCCCACTGTTTATTTTTATGGGCGAGGTGTTGTTGCGGACGGGGCTTAGCGATAAGTTTTACAAAGGGGCGTCTATGTGGTTTAATCGTTTGCCAGGGGGATTACTTCAAACAAACATAATAAGCTGTATGGTTTTTGCTGCCGTGAGTGGCTCAAGTGTTGCGACCGCAGCTACGATTGGCTCGGTTGCGCTTCCTGAGTTGTCTAGCAGGGGTTACAACCACAAGTTAATTTTTGGTTCAATCGGTGGCGGAGGAGCCTTAGGCATCTTAATTCCCCCTAGTATTCCAATGATAGTATATGGCTCGATGGTGAGTGAGTCAGTAGCGAAACTGTTTATGGCCGGATTGATCCCTGGCATACTTGCAGGAGTGATTTTTATGGTTTACCTTGGGGTTCGCTGCATATTTAACCCATCACTAGTACCACCAAGGGAGAAACCGTCAACGTTGAAAGAAAAGATTATGAATTCAGGTGGTATGCTATACTTTGCTATCCTTGTGGCAGTGATCTTGGGCGGAATATATTGGGGAATAACCACACCTACTGAAGCTGCTGCAATAGGGGCGAGTTTGACAATACTTATGAGTCTACTTTCGAAAACAATTACATGGGCAAATTTCAAAGAGTCTGTACATGAAACAGTTAAGACAACCAGTATGATAATGTTTATCATTATTGGAGCTCAAATATTATCATATCTAATCGTAAAGTCAGGAATCAACAGAGCTTTGTCAGAGTGGATTGTAGCTATACACCCGTCTGTTGGTTTATTCTTAACAATAATTATTATCGTATACCTGGTTTTAGGTTGTTTAATTGACGGGTTGTCAATGATATTCTTAACAATACCTATTCTCTGGCCAATGATAAAAGCTATGGGTATTAATCCGGTATGGTTTGCTGTAATTCTTGTTATACTTATTGAGATTGCACAAATAACTCCTCCTGTTGGCTTGAATATTTATGTTTTACATGGTATATCTGGCAGAGGATCTATCAGTGAAGTAATCAAGGGGATAGCTCCATTTACGTTATTATATATGCTAGTAGTTTTATTAGTAATTATGTTCCCTGCCTTGGCTCTATGGTTGCCTTCAAATATGCCAATGAGATAGCTTCATTAATATTGCAAGAAACTAAAAAATCATTTGTCAAGCATAAAACCTAAGAGAAAATGGGAAAAAGAGTAAGTAACTTGCCGATAAAAGCCAAAAACGAAAAAGAATCCTTTATAATAGAGATTGGGAGTAGTCCTTGCCCAAATCTCTAAAATAAAGGAGAAAAAAATGCAAGGCAAGGATACTACAAAATCCACATTTTTTCAATTGTTTCGGCCAATTTTTCAGGGAGAAATCCTTATTGGACTCGAAGTACCAAGGTTTTTCGACCTCATCGCCAGCCGCAGTGTATTATTTCAACTCGAGAGGGTTTTCATCCTTCCGATGGTGCCGTTGGCGGCATGATGGTCTAATAAGTAACCGAGTAGATGATTCAGAAGAAGCGGCCAGTGCCTATACGAAGCGTTGGAAAATCGAAGTTTTTTACCGTACGACTAAACAGAATCTTGGCTTAACATCGTACTATGCTCAGTCTGAAACAGCTCATTTCGCACATGTGGAGCTCTTGTTCACAGCGAAGACCCTACTTTGTTACGCAACTTGGGAGTGTAATAAAGAAGGCGCTGAACAAGCCCCCTCCCTCTGCGAAGTGATGAGGTACTTTTTCAACGCCGGTTGTCGGATCCGCTGTAGCGAGCAGCTGATCCAAGTCTATTTTGACACGGCAACCGAGCGTTTTTCAAGGCTCATTGATAAATTCTGGCCGCAATCTTTAGAACTTAGGTTATGGAGTTGGGAATATTATCCTGGAACTGCATAACTACTGTAATAACATAGAACGAGGGGGTTATTTTATGTCAAAGATAGAAAAAAAAGCCCTGGATATGGGCCTTGTTATTCCGGAGGCACCAAAGCCGGTAGCTGCCTATGTGCCCGGGATCAAAAGCGGCAATTTAATTTTTACGTCGGGACAGTTGCCGGTCGTTGCGGGAGAACTGAAGTACAAAGGGAAGGTCGGCGCCGGCGTGACGGAGGAAGACGGATACGAAGCGGCAAAAATATGTGCTTTGAATTGCCTGGGTGTCGTCAAAAGCATCACCGGCAACCTAGACTTAATTGAGCAGGTGGTGAAAGTGACGGGTTTTGTTAACAGCGCTCCCGGTTTTAACGGGCAGCCCAAGGTTATTAACGGCGCCTCGGAATTACTTCGGTCCTTACTGGGAGAGGCAGGCCTGCATGCCCGTAGCGCTGTTGGTGTAAACGAGCTGCCGTTAGATGCGGCGTGTGAAGTGGAAATGATTATCCGTGTGAGAAGTTAAACTGCTAAGAAGCTAATCCGCTGCAATATGAACCTGATGTTCGGTGATGACAATGTCTACTCTGGCATCGTGTTCCTCGGCCGGTACCTTATCGATAAGCTGAAAATCATAGGCAAGGGCAATCCGGGTACAACCGGGGTCAAGCGATGGTAGCAGGGTGTCTACACCCTGGAACTTTTGGCTTCTTTTTTTCAAAACTTTGTAGCAACTTGAACTTCTTCAACCGTGATATGATGGATTAAATTTTCACCCCCTGGGCAATTAAATATTCCTTGATTTCCTGGTGGTCCCGGTAGTTTTCCCGGACCAGCTTCAAATGCTCTTTAATCAAGGAGATGCCTCTTTTCAATAGGCGAGCCATGAGCCCCGGGGAAACACCGAACAGATGCAGAATCAGGACGGCTTCGAAAGTACCGATGTAATTGTCCACCGCTCGTGGCGAATGATGGGTCATCCGGGCAATCTCCTTCACTGTGTAGCCCTGCAAGTGCAGGTTGACAATAACATCCTTGTGCGTCATGCTTTTTCCGGCATCTAGTATGGTACCCGGGGTGGGTACTACCAGGTTATGTTCTCGCTGCACACTGCGAATTAGCTCTGAAATACGGACCGAGCTGATCTGGAAAATCCACTGCAGCTCCATCAGGGTTAACAGGCCGTTCTGCCGGTAGGTCTCAAAACAGACCCGCACGATGCGCCTTTTCAGCTGCGCCAGGAATTCCGGCACGGTATCAGGCTGTTCAGCCAACTCCTCGGGCGTCCAAACTGTTATTATCACCGGAGCCAGCCGTCTGAAACGCGTGGCTGTATCTTCTGAGAGGCGGGCACTGACATGGGTCACCACAAGAGGCATCTCCCCCGGTTTTAGCTCTTTGGTGCGGGGGCAGCAGATATTGCGCAGGGCGATAACTTCTTCAACCAACTGACGAGCCACCACCGGTCCGAGCCCGGCCTCAGCGGCCACAAATTTGGTTAGTTTTTTTAATACCCGGCATGGAGCTAAAAAGTCAGGTGCCTGCAGACGGTCTGTGGGTAAAAGTGGCCGGATTTGTGCAATCATACGGTCGCAAAAGGCTGCGTCAGTTTTACTGTAAGGCAAAAGAGTTGGACACAGTTGGTCTACATAGCTGGACGGCCCTTTTCTGCGCACCAGTGATCAGGGATCGATAACCCGCACCAAGTCAGTCTTGTTAGAAAATTGTTGGCGGTACATCTGGAAACATCGCTTCAGTACCAGGTTCCGGGCCGCGGCAAAGTCCCTGCCTGACAAAATGGGCTCCAGGTAATCGGGGCAAAACACGGGCAGCCGGGCTTGACGCTGACCCCACCGCATGTACAACTCAAAAGGGTTTACTCGCTCGATGCCCAGGACGGCCTCGGTTTCTTCCATACGCCGGTCGATTTCCTTGACCAGGAGCCTGGCAACCAGGGATTCCTTGCCGAAATCGTACTTACGGGCCAGGTACTGCACCTGGTAGTTTTCCAGGGTCCTTTCCAAAAGCGGCCGGTAGAGTTCATGGCGGTTCATAGTTTTACGCCCCGCAGGCTTTTTTTTAGCTCGTCCTCGTGTGTTTGAAATATCTTGCGCAGGTGGTGAAACCGGAAAGCGTATTCAGGACCGGAATACTCCCGTATTAATTCCAGGTAGGTATTGATTAACTTAACCGATCGTCCAATAACCCGGCGGATCAGGGGCGCGGTCAGGCCGCGCTCGGCCAGTACCAGCACCGCCGCGAATTCTTTAATGTAATTTTCTATGGCCTCATAGGAATGCCCCGTCCGGGCTGCTATTTCGGTCTCGGTGTGCATCTCCAGATAAAGCTGGATAATCTTTTTGCGGTGGGTAACGCCGCGGCCGATATCGCATTCCGCGCCCCGCAGGGGGACCGCCAACTGGGGGTTTGACCGCACCAGTCTGGAGATGGCTTCGGGGTGGATGCCCAACAGGTAGCCCAGATCGGCATACGTTAGGTAACCCCCGCCGTGCTTGGCCTGGGTGGCGTAACGAAGTATCTTTTTAAATTTAATATCACTAAGCCGGTTAATGTCCCGGTCGATATTGGGTGCCGGCACGTCCCCGGGGTCGTAAAGGGTAAGTGTCACCGGCACTAAGCGGCAGGCCTCCAGGGGCTTTCCGGCAGGTTCGCTGCTGGTTACCGCCCAGTACACAACATCACCGTCGGGCCGGCCGGCGGACAGGGTATCCAGTATTTCCCCGGCTATATCCCGTACAGCTCGAAGTTTTACTGGAGACAAGGCAAAGTCCGCCTCAAGCTCGGTCCTGAAAGACGCCCAGTCTTCGGCGGATGCGGGTATGCCCGGTTCATCCAGCAAAGGGAGCAGTTTTTTCTCTGGGACAGCCTGTACAATGGTCGTCCAGGCAGCCTCTTCAGGGTCGCGCGGCATGAACCTACCGCCCAGAATCAGGCGGGCAACGTGGGAAAAGCGGGATAAAAGGTGGCGGAATGTTTCCCGGGATAGTGCAGCGGTTTGCCTGATTTCCACCAGGGATTGTCCATCCAGGTACCTGGCCAGGGCCCAAGCTGAGCGCAATTGCCCGCCCCGCTCCCGTTCAGTACGTGAAAGGCCGGCCACCGGTAACCAAATGCCTTCCCGGCGCAGCCCGGCCAGGCGGCACCTTAAGGAGGCAGGTGTGATATTGCATAACATAGTCAGTTGCCTGGCACTTAAAAGGGCATCCTGGCGGTAGGCTTCTTCTATTAAGCGGAAGATGCGGCCTGCCTGCATGGTGGATAATCCGAACTCTAACTCAAGGTCCAGATCCTCTACATTATAGGGAGTGAGCCTGATCTTTTTAAGAATTTTGTACCGGCGAGTAAAAGATTCGCGTCCCGATACAGCATCAAACAGTATCTGGTTAGGTCCCCTCACATCGGGTTGATTTAAAATCCACCTGCTGGTACGGTACGCCAACAACCGGGCCTCGGTTTCGCTCATGCCCAGTTCTTCTGCAAACTGGACGGCAAGCAGACTCTCCAAGGTTTTCTTGCGTGCGGAGGTTACCTGGTATTTCAGACGTTGACGATATTCTTTTGCTCGTCCCATTGGCACACCTCCTTCATCGGCCTGTTTTGCAGCTCCACCGTAAACTGAATTTGCGATTGTGTCCTGTATCCGGGGGTACTGCAGGGTCGTTTATCTCGCTAATCACTTCCTGCATTCGTTTTAAGCGCTGCATGTCACGGAGAATTTCCTGGACGTTCAGGTAACGACTTTCATCATAGCGTCCCATCGTAGAAACCACCCTTTGTTTGGGATTTTTCCCGTTGCGGTAACCGTGAACCACCTGCATGTATCGAATACCTCTGACTGAACATATGCGTATGAACATAGGTATTTTAATCCATCATATCACGGTTGAAGAAGCAAGATGCAGGCGGCTTCGGCGACCCGGGGAACTTGGGCCAATTCAAAGCCCGTTTTCAAGTGCGTGGTTTGGACAGCTAATACGTCCCTGGCAAGAAGGGTGGCATAGCGGCTTTCCTGACCCTTCTTGGCATTCAACAAGGCCAATCCCCCTTCAGTCAGTTTTTTTTAACCGGGTGGGCTTCGGCCAGGCGGCGGATACGCCCCAGCATAAAGGCGTAATCTGGCCCGGAGAACTCCCGGTACAGGTTGACGTGTTTTTCCACGAGTTTTTTTGAACAACCAAGGACCTTGCGGATCGTCGGAACCGGCAGGCCTTTTTCTACCAGGTAAACGACCCGGGCAAAGTCCAAGAGGTAGTTTTCCACTGAATCGTAGCTATGTCCCGTTCGCCGAACAATTTCGGTCTCGGTATAGCCATCCATGTAGAGCCGGACAATTTTATCGACTTGGGTTAAAGCCGGTCCCATGTCAGCCACTATTCCCTTGGTGGGGATAATAACATTGGGGTATTCTTTGCTCAGGCTTTGAATGGCCTTGGTAGACAGCCCCAATAAAAGAGCCAAATCCGGCTGGGTTAAGACCGCGCCCTGGGTCCTGGCTTGTGTGGCCAGCCTGAGCAGCCGGCTCCACTTCAATTCGGCGGTCCGGTCCCGGTCGATTTCAGCCCAGTCTTGGGCGTCGAGGTAATCTAGAACCACGGGTTTCAACTGGCATTCCGCAAGTTTGCGGCCGGCAGGTTCGTGGTCCGCCACCGCATTGTAGATGATCTGGCCGCCAGAGCGGGCTTGCCGGTTTAAGCGCGCCGCCAGGTCGTTCAGGTCGTCCAGAAATTTGTCCGCGGCCGCCGGCGAGTAGCCGTGACGCTGGCCCAATAAATCGTAAAAAGCGCTGCGGTTTATGTAATGGATACTGGATACTCCCGGAACGTCCTTATCCAGCGCTAGCCGGCTAATCAGTCCGGGTTGTTCTTGATGCTTTTTCCAGACCTCTTGCCAGGCGGCCAAAACTTCCGGCGGTTGGGCAATCAAGGGTTGAGTGCTGCCCGGATTTATTTCCTGGCGTACCAGTTCTTTGAAATCCTGCCACCAGCGGTGCCAGCGGGTAAGCCTGATGGCCAGTTCCCGCCGGATTTGTGCCAGGTCTTCGCCCGCCAGGTAACGGTCAATCGCCAAGGCTCCTCGCAAAGTCCGCATCATTTCCCGGTTGGCGCCTTTCATTCCCGCAATGGGCAACCAGGCCCCGGCTTGCCAAAACTGGCTCAAATCCACCCGTATGGCCCGGTGGGTTTCCAACAGTAAAAGCACCAACCGGGGAGTATCCAAAATAGCGCCCTGAAAGTAGGCCTCCTCGATGAGCCGGGCCAGGCGTCCCTTCTGCAGGCCGCTCATCCCGAACTCGGCCATTAACTCAATATCTTCTTCATCAACCACGGTAAGTCGAATCAAGCATTCCGCGCCTGGTTTTCCCTGGACCGTTTCCGGTGGTTGTCCCGGCCGGCAATGGCGGGGAATTCGATCTCGCCAGGCTTACGGGTCAACAGGTTGGTTTCCAAATACCTTTGGACGTCATGGGCTATCAACACTGCTTCTTCTAAAGCCACTTCGCGGCGGTTGCGTATTTCGCTCACCAGGTAATTAAACAATCCTTTAGCTTCTAAAGAAGCGGCCTCGGTAAGAATCCGCTGGCGGTGGAAAGCTGGACGTCCCATAATGCGCAAATCCCTCACTTTGCCAGGATTTGCTGGTTATATTCGTCATCACTTCTTCTAATACCTCTTACCTAACTGATACCCTGCATCTGAATTTTTATGCCAGGGCGGTGGTCTTGACAGCCATCCCCCCAGATGGCTGCGTTATATTGCCGACGGGGTGGCTCCGGGAACATAACGATATATTCAGCCCCCGTCGCCCATTTAATTATACCATCTGCGGGGACCCTGGCTGTCAAGACCCTTGCAGCACCGTCCCCTTGGTGAACCTCGGGGGTCCACCAGGAACATGGTTAACAGGTAACCCGGTGTGTGCGACCATCCGCCGCGGTGGTCGGCCCGGATATTTTGTATTTTCTAGTTTCTGTCTTTACTTGTTTTCTTGCCAGGGAAAGGGATAAAGGGAGTTATTGGAGATTTCACTGCAAAAACTCCTGCAATAAACTGGAAACAAACACGTCAAAAGCCCAACCAAAATACCGCGAAAATCCTTGAAAAATCTGAGTTTGATAGCCTTTTTATGCTATAATGGACATAGAAAATAACAACAAAAATAGCATAAAAAGGTGAGGCTCAAGTGTTCAGACTTAACAATAACCATAACCAACAAACCCTTGGAGACAGCACCCTGTGGATGAGTCCCAAAATACGGGAAAAGCTTGAAAAATCATGGGCGCCAATCTTTTACGAACACGTATTTTGCAAAATAGACGACCTGCTATTTGGACAGTTTATTAAGCTGCTTCACGATTTTTCCAACAAGGCCGGGATATCGCTGGAAGAACAATGGCTAGACACCACTCTGTTTATGAGCAATATCAAAAAGGCAGGGCGGATGTCGTTGGCTTATGACGTACTGGTTAAGGCCGTCAAAGCGATTCCTGAAGAAAAACTGACCGACTCACTTTCCAGGGTACTTGAACCGGAGTTCAAAACCGAGGTGCTTTACCGTACCAAAGCGCAGGAGGGGGATAGTAAACTCAGTTTGCTGTTAAAGCTATGCCAGGAAGCGCTGATGATACTGGAAGCACAGGCCAAAGATGCGGAAGAAGTAAGGATACTCAAGCGGTTTCTGACAGAACAAACAACGACTGAAGCCGGGAGCGACAAAATGATTCCCAAACCCAACAAAGAAATTTCCTCTGGTTCTCTGCAGTCGGCGTATGATGAAGACGCCACCTATCGACGCAAAGGGAAAATGGGCCACAGCGGTTATGTGCTGGAAATATCCGAAACCTGCAACGAAAAGAACCTCTTTCAACTCATCACAGATTATGCCGTAGCCCCCAACAATACCAGCGATGTGGAAATCCTGCAGGACTGTCTGGAGAAAATCCGAGAAAACACTGGCTGTACAGACATCTATGCGGATGGTGGTTTTCACTCTGAAGATATTCATCAAACCGCACAAAAGAATGGGATTAAGATCCACCTGACCAACATGAGCGGAACGGAACCCACCAAAAAAATTCCCGTAACCGAATTTGACATCGACGAAACCACCAATTTGATTAACAAATGTCCGGCAGGATACATTCCCACTCGTACCGGAATAAGCGGCGGACAGAGATCGGCGCATTTCCCCCTGGAAGCCTGTGCCAATTGTGAGTTAATTGGGCTATGTTACAGTAAAAAACAAAGCAAGGATTACGTTGTGCGCATCAGCCTTAAGGCCGTGAATACCGGCCGGGAACGGGCAAAAATGAAAGCGGACCAAAAAGAGAACATCAGTAAACGCGCGGGGATAGAGGGTAGCAACTCAGCCTTGAAACGTACGGGGTTGTATAAACTCAATGTTCGCGGAAGGGCCAAAAGCACGGTGGTCTGTGGATTAAAAATAACTGCCCAAAACATCAAGCGGTTTATCAAATTCTTACAAGGCGGGTACAAGCCTAAGGAATCCAGAATTCCACCCTACAGGATACCTGTGCCCATTTTTAGCTGACAGAGACATAGAAAGAACAGAAAGCAACAATGGCAAGGGGGATTTTAGACCAATTGACAGTGCAATAACACACATTAGACCATCATGCCGCCTGCGGCACCATCGGAAGAATGAACATATTATTTTCAGGGTAGTGTTAAGCTTTTTCCTAATATTGGTTAATCGCTAAAGGATATCAGGGTGTAGTAAAACTCTTTTTGGGGTTTATGCAGTAGAATCAAACTTGTTTGGATGAGATGGGCTTGCCGGTCGAACAAAAAGGCACAACTCCGGGGAGGATTGAAAAATGGCGATGGATGATCTGGATTTGGAAAGGATTACTGCTAAAGTGCGCCGGGCCATAGAGGACCTGCTGGCGGCAGCCCGCCTGAACGGGGAGGACATCCTGGTGGTCGGCTGCAGCACCAGCGAGATTGTCGGGAAAAAAATCGGTACAGCCTCAAGTCTTGAGGTTGCGGCGGCGGTCATGAACGGGCTCTATCCCGTTTGCCGTGAACGGGGGCTTTTTCTGGCCGTCCAGTGCTGTGAGCATTTGAACCGGGCCCTGGTGGTGGAAAAACGCTGCCTGGAAAAATATTCGCTGGAAGAAGTTACGGTGTTCCCGGTCCAGGGAGCCGGCGGCAGCCTGGCCTACCTGGCGATGAAAAAATTCGAACATCCGGTGGTGGTCGAAAACATCCGGGCCCATGCCGGTCTGGACATCGGCGACACCTTCATCGGGATGCATCTTAAGCCGGTCGTCGTGCCGGTGCGGGGGTCATTGCAAACAGTCGGGATGGCCCACCTGACCATGGCTAGGACAAGGCCGAAGCTGATCGGAGGAGAACGCGCGCGCTACCAACCATGCTGAGGAGGAGAACGAATGGACTACATCGAGAAGTACGTATTGCCGGTTGATCCGGAACTGGCCAGGTGCATTGCCGGAGAAGAAGACCGTCAGCGGGAGAAAATAGAGCTGATCGCTTCGGAAAATTTCGTCAGCCGTGCGGTGATGGCTACCCTGTAGTGCACCCCGTTGTCAAGACATTTTCTCAAAGAGCTAATTGCTATGTTCAGGGGGCCAAACAGCACAAGCGTTGAAAGGAACGCA
>JANLFJ010000046.1 GCA_024655825.1 Peptococcaceae bacterium
CTCAGGAAATATCGCCAAAGAGTAAATCCAAATTGAAAAGGCTGTATCAGGCTGATCTGGTCATCATTGATGAAGTCGGCTTTCAGCCGGTGAATCGTAACGAAGCCAACCTGTTGTTTGGCGTAATCAATCAGCTTTACCAGCAGACTTCCATCATCCTAACTTCCAACAAAGGACTGTCAGAGTGGGGAGAATTCATGGGAGACCCTGTTATTACGGCCGCTATGCTGGACAGGCTGATGCATAAATGCGAGATTTTTGCTATGGAAGGGGACAGTTACCGGCTTTCTCACCGGGAAAGGATTCTTAACGATTAGGATAATGAATTTCCAGTAAAACTGGTGGCTAAGTGCTGCATTTTAAATGGCCGAAAATGATGTATTTTTATTGACCGTTCACAAAACTGATATCTCTCGTCACAAAGACATGATATCCCTTGCGGTTGAGATATATCAGGAATTGTTTAATTCCATTGATCCGGGAATAAACGGATTTGAATTCGGGTTTGTTCATACTTCGCACCTCCCTGCCCTGTAATGCTTTGAATATATTTTGGGCATGGAAAGTGGGCATTGCCGCAACTTTTCTGTGTCAACTTTCAGATATACCTTGGTGGTCTCGGTATTCTGATGACCAAGGACGGTACTGATGATGGGCATGGAAACATTCTTTTTCAACATGTTCGTTGCCAGGCTGTGTCGAAGGGAATGTGGGCCGTGCTTCTTGCGTTTCCAGTTCTTGATATCTGCCTTATGCATGTATTTCGTCACAATGGAATGCACGGTCGGAGGTGAAAGCGGCCGGCCCTTTTTTGCTGATTCTGCCAATACGATGATTTCTTCTGAGTCGGTTATAGGACGCCCATGCTTCAGATAGTCAATAATGGCATTGCCAACTGAAGAAAGCAGAGGATACTCTACTGGTATATCGGTTTTATGTTGACTGAAACGGATGACATTTTTGTCCCAGTCTATCTGACTAAACCGAAAGTTAACAATGTCACTGGATCGCCATCCGTATTCAGCGGCAAGTAGCAAAATCAGGTAATCCCGTTTCCCTGTGGCGGATGAGCGTTCCACCGACGCGATAATTCTGCGAATTTCATCTTCATTGTATGTCGTTGGAATTTTACAATGGTGTTTGTAATTATCTTCCAAGACGAATGCCGAACTGTCTTTTCCGGTATAGGCATACCGAAAATAAATGCGCAATGTTGAGCCGCAGTTGTGCCTGGAGGCGAGAGAATAATTCATTGAGTCAAAAAAATCCTCCATGACTTCAACGCAAAGATTATCCAATGTTAGTGAATGTTTTTCCAGATAACAGAAGAACTCGTATAAATACTGTTCTTTGTTTCTGAGTGTACTCTCCGAAAGATGCTGTACATTTCGGAGGTAGGATAGATACAGACACATATGATTGCCTGTATTGCCATAAAAAATCCTTTCAATTCGCGGAGTACGGAATTCAAAATCGCCGTCTTTCTGGTAAGAAGTCAGCATACGGACCGCACGGAGCCGTATTTGCTCACTGTGCGTAAGCCTATCAACAAATATATGGGTTCCCAGAGTTTCGTCACAGTACTGGAATCCAATGGCTTCAGAAAAGTCCTTGTAATTATGCAATGTCATCCACTTAGTAAGATTTTCCCATTCTGCTTTGATTCTACCGTGGTGTACAGCAGCATACTCCCGACTGTTCAACTCGTCTTCGCATAAAGAAATTAATGTTTTAAAGTCAGTTACCATAAATCAAACCCTCCTTGAAATGTTTGATTTATGAGTAACACTTCCTGATTATTATGTAAAGAAATATAACACCAAAACAGAGCATCTCTACGTTTGGAATCACATTTCTTTACATAACGAAAGTCTTAACATAACCTTTTTTACGTAAAGATTAACGTAAAAAAGGCAAAGCAGAACGTATGTTCAGGACGATCCGCATGCAGTTTTTGGAGTCTCTTTCGATGCCGGAAGTAAACTCACTGGAGGAACTAAATGCCCGGTTTTTGGCTTATGCCGAATCAACGTATAATCTGCGCCCCCATTCTTCTTTACAGGGGCTGTCTCCTATGGAACGCTATCTTAAGGATAAGGACCGTTTCCGGTTTGTCTCTTCGGCGGAGATATTGGAGAAGGTTTTCTTGCGGGAGGCTATGCGTAAGGTCAATAAAGACGCGACTTTCTCTCTTTTGAAGCGGGTTTATGAGGTCCCGCAAGTATTGATCGGTCAGTCGATTGTTGTTCGCTATGACCCTGAGGATTTAAGCAAGGCTTATGTAAAGGTCCGGGATTCTGATGACTTGCTCACTGTCTACCCGGTAAGGCCGGTGGATAATTCCAAAATTGTCCGGCGTCAAAATGAAAGGCGTCAAATTGATTATGCATCTCTTTATGGGGGAGGTGAAATGGTATGAGTTACCAGGTTTTTTATGGCTTGACTATGAATCCGTTTGCCAAAGACATTCAGGCGGAACATGTCTATGTTTCCCGGGATTATCAGCAGTTTTCTTCCCGCATGGAGTATTTTAAGCAGGTGAAAGGTTTTGCTTTGGTTTACGGGGAGCCGGGCTCGGGTAAGACGACCAGCCTCCGCTCTTTTACGGCCAAGCTTAATCCCCAGCTTTTCAAGGTGGTTTATTTGCCTCTTTCTTCTGTTACGGTCATGGATTTTTATCGTCATCTCGCTGTGGGTTTGGGCTTACAGCCTCGTTTCAGAAAGGTGGATATTTTCCATCAGGTGCAGGAGTTTGTGGTCAATGCCCATTACCAGAAAAATATGACGACCTTTATTATTATCGATGAGGCTCAATTTATGGCCAATGCTATTCTTAATGATTTGCGGCTTTTGTTTAATTTTCAGATGGACTCCAAGAATTACGCCATGGTTCTTTTGGTAGGCCAGCTCCCTGTTTTAAGCCAGCTGTCCTTACAGATCAACGAAGCGCTGCGGCAGAGGATTGCCATCAGTTATGGGTTTAAGGGATTGGCGAAGGATGAGATTAATTTGTATTTAACTTCTCTTTTGAGGGATATTTTGGAATAACAACTTGCCATTCCCGCCGGCTTGTTTTGTCTTCTTTGATTTGCCGGTCCATCTCTTCCAAAACTTCTCGTGTGACTTCACGGCCTACTTCAGTTAGTTTGTTCGCTAATTCATCTTGAAATCGAGCAAAATCCTGCCCTCCATTTAAATTATTTATTACTACTTCCATTATTGAAAGGAGTATCGGGGTTATTGAGCGAATTATTTCTATGAAGACATCACCTCTTTGAGTAATCTCGTTTGGGTTACTTGTCCTATCGTGAGGACGGTGATGTCTTCGCTATTCCCTTCAAAAATTCCTACAATAACTTTACACTAACATGGTGTTATTGTGTTTTTATCCAGCCGCTCTATAATCCATCGCCAGTCATCTTCAGTCGCTACGTCTAAAGCAAGCTACTCTCACAACCGTTTTGAATTATATATATTCTCCGAGGATATACATTTATTCAGTCACTCACTGTCCCTTTTTTTATATGATATTCTATTCCTCTTGCGCTGCAAAACTCCATAACTAAATTGCTCAACTTGTTGTAGTACTCTTTATGGCCTCTATAAGCCGAAACCTTCGGATTATAATTCAGCCTTCCAAAAATAATTTTATCCACAAAATCAACCGCCTGCAGTATTTTCACAAAATCCTGACTCATTATATTAGGTGTTGGATATGGTTCAATACTCACCCATGTTTTACAACCATTTTCATGTAAATACTTTAAACTCTCAATCCTTTTTTCGTATTCAGCTGAATATGGTTCATATTTTTCCCTGAAGTTTTCATTCAAAGATATCAGAGTAATACCATATTCATTTTTCTTATAAAAGTTTTTCAGCTCTTTTGGTAACACACCTTTTGTCAATGCAGTACATTTTATTCCCTCAGCATTTAGAAGGGAAATAATCTTTAAACTCAAATCACAGATGTCCTGGTGTCCGTACATAAAAGGGTCTGTGCTAAAGCTCAAATGAACAGACTTAATTTTACTCCTGTATTTCGGGATTTCGCATTGTAAAAGCTCAATTGTATTAGAAACAATTCTTGGATTTATCCATTCATCATAACTTCTGACCTTCCCAAACCTTTTAGCCATCATAAAAGCATAACACGGATACAAGCAACCATGCGAACAACCCTGCACATGGTTAATCGTGTAATCGCCATATTCAACCCCTGTTTTGTATAATAATGTTTTTCTAACAACTAACTCGTATATTCCCATCATGGTTTTATCCGCACCTTTATATTGTATTTATCATAGTCAAACGACTTTGTCGGTTTGCCTGTCTTAGGAGTGAAAGGAGGATCGCGGTCGACTTCTATGCTCCCACTTTGCTCCATCTTTTTTAATTCACCTTTTACAACTCTTGGCGCCATAGGCAAGCCGTATTTTTCAATAAATAGACACAATAAAGACTTTAACTCTACGTAATTTCCATCTAATTTCAATTCTGTCTCGATAATACTTATAACCTCCTCACTTGGAAAACCACCCGGGTAATCAAAATCAAACAAACTTAACTGTCCTTCTCTCTCTTTGAGAACTATTTCCTCCCAGACTTTACTCATTTTATCAGCCATAAGCAGTATACCATCCGGATAATTCGTACCAAAAACAAGTCTATATTTGGGCATATTTTTTGTTTTCAACTTGATTGGTATATTAATTGTATGTTTAAACAATGTCTTAAATCTGTTCATATAACTAATAATAAAGCGTTCTTCTGCTTCATGTGCTTTTATTCTTCCTTCTTGATAATCATTCAAAATATCTTTCCAATAATCACCATTTGCTATAGAGTTCATATTATCAATATCGTTGTTTTCATCTATTTCATAATCAAATCCGGTAAACATTAATTCATCTTCCTGAATTTTTAACAAGCGGCAACCTTCCCGCAGAAAACCAAAGGTATTAAAATTAATAAGCATTTCAACAGAATTAAAACCTTTATTTTTTATCCGTTGAAATCTACTGAAATCTAAACTTTTGTACCCATAGGGATCAACATAAAAGAATACGTTAAAATTGCTGTCCAATTTTTGTATCAAATTATCGATATTCTCCTCAAATGTACCCTTGAATACTTTTATGCTTGGAAACATACCAGTTACAGGATAGGCAGCAACATTCGCTTCCAAGTCTTTATGATATTTTTTCTCAATAAATGCACATAATACCCTTGCATTTTTATATTGTGAGGGTGTATTCATTATGTTCTTCAAAATAATAAGCGGCGAGCCATCATTACCATCATCAAATTTACCTTTCCCTGCAAAACAATCAACGATTAAAAGAGGTCTATTGGAAAAAAGGATATACTCTGCAATCCATGCACAAAGGGAATATGAGACAGTCCGTTCTGAATCCCGCCAGGGTATACGGCTTACCGAAGAGGAGGCTTTGAGACTGGATTCCCTTATCAGCCCTCTCCTTATGAAAGGCCAGTCACTCCACCACATATGTGTTAATCACGCTGATGAAATCATGCTCAATGAACGTTCCCTTTACAATTACGTGGATAGTGGCATCCTTACCGCCAAAAACATTGACATTACGCATGGGAAGACGGAAAAAGAAGAAGGACCATTTCAAGGTGGATAAAAAATGCCGTATCGGCCGCTCTTATCAGGACTTCCTTCAGTTCATGGCCGAACATCCGGGCTTTCCCATCGTGGAAATGGATTCTTTGGAGGGAAGGAAAAGCGGCAAGGTGCTGCTAACGCTGCATTTTACCATACCGCAGTTCATGCTTGCCTTTATCAGGGATGCCAATACATCCCAGTCTGTCATCGATATCTTCAATCGGCTTTATCTGGAACTGAACCCTGATATTTTTTGTAGTCTATTCCAGGTGCTGCTTGCGGACAACGGCAGTGAATTTTCCAATCCCTATGCCATTGAGACGGATTCGCAGAGCAACCGGAGAACTCGTATCTTTTACTGTGACCCACAGGCCCCTCATCAGAAAGGGGCTGCCGAAAATAACCATTCATTAATCCGGCGTATCATCCCTAAAGGCGCCTCTCTTGACCCTTTCACCCAAGAAGACATAACCCTTATGATGAATCATATCAATTCTTATGGAAGGCCGAATCTCGGGAATAAGACACCTTATGAAGTTTTTGCTTCCCTCTATGGGGAAGATTTTTTAAGGAAGGTAGGCGCAGAACTTATCCCTCCAGATAAGGTTACCCTTCGCCCATCCCTCCTTAAAAATTAGTTTTTTTATGACAAGAGGCACCACCAGCCATATCTCCAAAAAATTCGTCTTTTGAGGGGTGGAATTTACTTTTGCAAACTGGAAGTTACTTTATTGAGCTGCTTGAGGAATTGTTTACAACAAGATAAACCGGGTCACCGTTGATACAGCCTTCAAACATCAAATGGCTTATATTTCTTGCCTTTAGAACGCCCAGGCCGGCTTCGCTGGAGGCTTCACCGGCAAGCGGGTATTTATAAACGAAGATTGACGAGGGCTGAATATCCGCCGGAAAAAGCCTTGCCCTGGTTATTATCCCGTTCTCGGCAATGTAGAGGGGACACGGGGAACCGTCTCGGGAGTATTGTTTGACGCAGATGTGTTCATCGTTTATTGCCACGCTGTAAATAATATAACCGCCCAGGTCCACCGGAAGTTCTTTGCTTTCGACATACTGGACCCTGGCGCCCGGCTGCCGGCTGGCTGTCGGCTGGGCATCCCCGGCTGCGGGAAGTCCCAAGTCCCGGTATGGCTGGCCGCTGAAAATGCTGGCCGGGGACAAATCCGTGGCGATGTATACGGCCCTTTGGGAGCCGTTCCATTCCACATGTGCACCCAGGCATTCGCTCACAAACCGCAAAGGCACCATCATCCTGCCGTTCATTAAAGCGGCGCCGGTATCAAGGGCAACCTCCGCCGAATCGATTGTCGCCTTCTTTTCGCCGGACCTTATGGTTACCGTCTTGCCTTGGTTTTCAATCACCGCCGTTTTGGTGACCTCATCCCAGAATACATCGGCTCCCAGGACCTGCGTGACGAAGCGAACAGGAACCAGGGTCCTCTTTTCCCCTGTAATCACGGGTTTCTGGTCCGGGAAAGCAACCGGCGTCCCGTCCACATAAACCCGGATTTCATCAGCCGCCAAAAGAACGGGAAAAGATGCCTGTATGCCGGCTGCACAGAGCATGAGCAATAAAATGGCAAGCTTTTTCACCAGTACCACCCTCTGCGGTCATATTTCTCTATCCATTTTCTATTTTCCCGGAAAAACGGTTTTCACCTTCTTTTAACTTTAAAATTTCCCGAGAAACTGCAGGATGATGATTGCCGCCCCAAGGAACCAGACATAAACGGCAAATCCCTTAAACGAGCCACGCTGGATGACGGCGAGCATCCACTTTACAGCAACATACCCGGCAACAGCCGAGGTCAGCGCGCCGATCGCCAGGGGCAGCGCGCCGATCGACTCGCCTTTTCCTCCCAGCAGGTCAGCCCCCTGTACGGCGACGGCCCCCATGATCGCCGGAACGGAAATGAGAAAAGAGAACCGGGCAGCAGTTTCCCTTTTGATACCGCAAAAGAGAGCCCCGGCTATGGTGAAACCGGATCGAGAAATTGCCGGGAGAATGGCTGCACCCTGCAGGGTTCCCACCACCAGGGCATCAACAAAGGTGACGCGCTTAATATCTTTTGTTCCACGGTTCTTGATGTTGTCAGCTGCCCAGATAATCACGCCGGTGGCCAAAAACTCCCATCCCACGGTTACACCGCTCACGGCAAGTTCCTCGAAAAAATCCTTGAAAAAAAGCCCTATCAGGGCTGTCGGGATAGTTCCGACTGCCACCAGGAGTGTAAGATGGCTGAAAGGTTTTTTTAACATATCCATAATATCGCGCCAGAATACGGCCATTACCGCGGCAAGGGTGCCGAAATGCAGCATGGTATCGAGGAGAAGCCCGGCCTCCGAAAGGCCGAACATTTTGCGAAACACCAGCAGGTGCCCGCTGCTGCTGACCGGTAAAAATTCGGTCAAACCCTGCACAATCCCCAGCACCACGGCTTTGACAACATGTTCCATCAGGGGAATCCTCCCTCTTGCGGGCGCTGTTTTCGCCCCTTTATATTTCATACAATATGAACATTGTAGCAAAAAAACTCTTTGTCCGCCAGGACAACCGGCTTTTTTACAGGCAGCGTTTACAAAACGCTTATAAAATCAATAAATTGATCTTTTCAAATATTTTAGCAGTATCATATAATGGAATAGTGTTAAGGAGAGCGGTCAAATGGAGCAAAGCACAATAGCCATTATAATTTTTGCAGCCACCATTTTTTTGTACGTGACGGAACTCGTTCCCCTGGGGATGACCGCCGTCGCTTCCTGCCTGCTGATGGCTATCGCCGGGATTATCCCCTTCGCTAATGCTTTTGCCGGGTTCGGGAGCGACATCGTGATGATGGTCATCGGCATGATCGTGGTCGGCGAAGCCTTGTTCGAAACAGGGCTGGCGCAGTTAATGGGGATAGCCATCGTGAGGGTTGTGGGTAACAGCGAAAGGCTTTTCCTGGCGGTGATCATCCTGGCAACGGCTTCACTGTCGGCTTTTGTCAGCAATACCGCCACCGTGGCCATGTTCCTCCCGATGATAGCTGCGGCCGCCGCCAGGTCGGGCGGGAAGATCGCCAAGAAAAACACGTACATGGCCACAGGCTTTGCCGCCGTGGCTGGCGGGGCCTGCACGCTGGTCGGTTCGACCCCCCAGCTGGCGGCCCAGGGCATCTTGAGCCAAACCCCCGGCTGCAGACCTCTAGGATTCTTCGAACTGGCTTACGGCGGCATACCGCTGGTGGTGTTTATCCTGTTCTACTACCTTACCTTCGGTTACTACCTGCAGAAAAGGTTGTTCAATTTTCAGGAAATCGCCGGTGATGAGCCGGTAGCAGGCGGCGGGGAGGAAAAACGCAGCCCTGTTAAAATGGCCGTTTCCGGGCTGGTCATGGCCGGCTGCGTAATAGGCTTCGTCAAACAGGTCTGGAGCGTGGGGACAATTGCCATGGCCGCTGCCGTCGTCCTGGTGATGACCGGGTGCATCACTGAAAAGAAAGTTTACCAGAGCATTCACTGGACATCGATAGCCATTCTCGGCGGGGCCCTGGGGTTCTCCAAAGGGCTGGATGTCAGCGGGGCGGGAAAACTGATCGCCGAAACGGCCATCGGTTTGCTGGGCGCGAGCGCTTCACCGCGCCTTGTATTCGCCATCTATGTCCTGGTAGCTTTAATGCTGGCCAACTTCATGTCCACCACGGCAATAACGGCCATGCTTTCGCCAATCGCCATTTATACTGCCCAGGGCATGGGTTTTGACCCGATCCCGGCGGTCATCGGGATTATCCTGGGCACTTCCATGGGATTCGCCTCACCCGTGGGAACAATGCCGATTACCATGACCCTGGCCGGCGGTTACCGGTTCACCGACTACACCAAAGTAGGCGGGCTGTTGAGCATCCTGCTTTATTTTTGGATAATCATCATTGTGCCGTTATTAATGGGATTTTGACCGCATCATTACAGACCCCTGTTTATTTCCACAGGCAGAGATTTAATAAAAGGGCTGGCCAGGTAACGGTCAATTCTCTCAAGAACCGCCTCTTTTTCCCTGTTCAGTATACACCCAAGGTCAAAGTAGTTGGAGGCGTGGTTGGACCGGAACAAACAGTCGTTTAGCTCCAGGTTCTCGATCATCAAGCGCGTTTCGCGCAGGATTTGCCAGGGCGCCAGCATGGTAAATTGGCCTTTTTCTATGGACCTCAACAGGGGTGCCCCCTCTCTCAAAAAAAGCGTCAGGGCGCCCAGGTACTCGGGATTAATTGCTGAAACCACCCCGGCTGTTTCAACGGCGTGTTCTTCCCAGTATTCGGCGCCGCCCAGCCCGGAAATGATGGTCGCCGAAAGGGCAAAACCGCATTCCCTGGCTTTTTTCCCGGCCATGATAGTTTCTCCGGGCGTGATCCCCTTTTTAACCATTTTCAGGACACGTTCGCTGCCGCTTTCTATACCCATGTATACAAGTTCCAGGCCGTGCCGGCGAAGCTCTCTCAATTCCCCGACCGTCTTGCCGAGTATGTCCTGGGGGCTGCCGTAAATGCTTATTCTTTCCAGGCGAGGAAAGCGCTCGTTTATCATTTGCAGCGCCGCCGTTAAAATTTCCGAAGGCAGGGAAAGGGCATTGCCGTCAGCCAAGAAAATCCTGCGCGCCTGAGCGTAATCCCTGGCCGCTTCCGCGATCAGTTCTTTGATTTCCGGCCACTTTTTGGGCCTGTACTTTTTGCCTTTATACATGGTGCAAAAAGTGCAGGCGTTGTGCGAGCAGCCAATGGTCAACTGCAGAATCAGGCTGTATGCCTCGCTGGGGGGACGGAAAAGAGGGTAATCGTAATTCAACAGGACGCACCTCCCATTTTTTCATGATGTATTTTCAATTATTCATTTTACCGGTATAATGAAAATGAAATTAGACACGTGCATCTTAAGGTAAGGGAAAGCGGTGCGAAACCGCTGCAGCCCCCGCTACTGTGAGCGATGATGACACCCGAGGGTAAGCCACTGGGAAACCGGGAAGGCCGGGTCGAAGATGATTCGCCAGCCAGGAGACCTGCCTTAAGGTTCATCGTTCGCCTTCGGCGGGAAGGAAAAGATGGTTTCAAGGAGTCATTGCCAGCCTGCCGGTGAAGGCAGGCTTAAATTATTTGCCCGAGGGGAAGAGTTCCAAATGGTCAAAACCAGAAGGTTCCTGGCAACATCTATTATCATGGTTTTGCTGGCCTCGTCAAGCGCTTGTATGGTGCCAGCAAAGCAGAAAGGGCAGGAGCAAACCCCTTCGGTTCCCGCCGGCTCCGGCGAAACAGCAGTTTTTCCGGTTAAAATAACCGACTTTATGGGCAGGGAAGTGGAAATCAATAACATCCCGCAGCGCATCGTCTCTCTTTCTCCAAGCACAACGGAAATCCTTTTCGCCCTTGGCCTCGGCAGCCGGGTAGTGGGTGTTACCAACTATGACGACTACCCGCCGGAAGTAAAAGAACTCCCCAAGGTCGGTAACTTCAAGGGGGCAAATATAGAGGCAGTGATCCGGCAAAAAGCGGACCTTGTTTTTGCCTCCAACCTCTCCGGCCTGGAAGAAATGCAAACTCTGGAAAGAATGGGCCTGAAGGTGGTAATGCTCCAGGCCAAAAACATCAGCCAGATCAAAGAATCTGTAAGAACGATAGCGCTTATCACGGGGACCCGCGAAGAGGGACAAAAGATGGTCTCGACAATGGAAAAAAAGATCGATGAAATCAGCCAAAAAGTTAAAGATTTGCCGAAAGTAAAGGTCTTTTACCTGGTGGACTCCAACGGCAACTGGACCGCAGGCCGGGACACATTCATCCATGAACTCGTCACGCTGGCCGGCGGTGAAAATATTGCCGGGGAATTGACCGGCTGGATGAAGTACAGCCTGGAAAAAGTAGTGGAAAAAAACCCCGCGGTTATTATCACCGCCCCGCACGCCGGGGAAGTAAAGGACATCGCCAAGATGCCCGGTTTTAAAGAGACCAGCGCCGCTAAAACCGGCAAGATCTACGTGATCAGCAGCGACAACATCGTTACCCGGCCCTCTTACCGCATTGTCCTGGGCCTGGAGGAAATGGCCAGATTCATACACCCGGAGGCTTTTGAAGCAAAGTGAAATTATTATATAACTCCTACAAAACCCTGCTGGTTGTTTTCTTCATCCTGCTGCTTGTGGCTGCAGCTTTTTCTCTATCCCTGGGCACGGTAAGGATAACTGCCGGCGACTTGATCCGCCTGCTGGCAGGATACGATGACGGGACGAACAGGATCATTCTTTTTTCCCTGCGGCTGCCCAGGGTGATCCAGGCCGCTTTTGTGGGCGCCGGGCTTTCGGTGGTGGGCACCTTTTTGCAGGGGCTGTTGCGCAATCCCATGGCCGACCCTTACGTGCTCGGCGTTTCCTCCGGCGCCGCCTTTGGCGCCACCTTTGCGATCATCAGCGGCCTGGGCACCGCGAGCGTGGGCCTGGGATCTTTCCTGGCAGCCCTGGGCACCATCTATGCCGTTTACATGATCGCCAAGAGCGGCAGCAGGGTCTCTATGGCTTCCATGCTCCTTGCGGGCATCGCCATCAGCGCTTTTATGTCCTCAATTATTTCCCTGATGATGCTGCTGCACCACGACGAACTCTCGCGCATCGTTTTCTGGACAATGGGGTCATTCAGCCTGGTCACCTGGAGGAATGTCCTTTTCTCCGCCCCGCTCATCACCGCCGGGTGCCTGGTCATGTTCGCGTATTCAAGGGAGTTGAACGCCATCATGACGGGAGAGGAGATAGCGGAACACCTGGGAGTAAATACTGAAGCGGTGAAAAAGGTCGTTCTTACCGCTGGCGCCCTGGTGACGGCGGCAGCCGTCGCCGTCACCGGCATAATTGGCTTTGTAGGACTGATCGTGCCTCACATCTGCCGGCTTCTGGTAGGACCGGACAATCGAATCCTGGTTCCCTTTGCCGCCCTGGCCGGGGCGATCTTCCTGATCTTGGCCGATACCCTGGCCCGTTTGATCTTAGCCCCCGCCGAAATGCCAACGGGCATAATCACGGCGGCAGTTGGCGGGCCATTTTTCATTTACCTGTTAATCAGGTCAAAAATGAAGCATGAAGGATCGTGAGAACAATGTCTTTGCTTGAACTGCACAATCTGTCCGCAGGTTACCAGGGCACAATTGTCTTAAAGGATATAAGTTTTGCCGTCGAATCGCCGGAATTCGTCGGGATCATCGGGGCAAACGGCTGCGGCAAAACAACCCTGTTGAAAAGCATTTCCGGGTATTTAAAACCGCGGCGTGGTTTTGTCGCTATAGAAAATAAAGACATCCGGCAGATGTCCATCCGTGAAAGGGCCATGACCCTGGGTTACGTTCCCCAGGACATACCCTACGACTTTGCTTTCAAATGCCGCGACCTGGTGATGATGGGAAGGATGCCGTACCTTAAAAGATTCCAAAAGGAAAGTGTTATTGACAGAGAAACAGTAAGAGAATCGATGGAAATGACCCATACCTGGCATCTCCGGGACAGAGCGGCAACCGAATTGAGCGGCGGCGAGCGCCAGAGGGTTTACATCGCCAGGGCTCTCGCCCAGAAACCCAGGGTCCTCCTCCTGGATGAACCTGTATCCCACCTTGATCTCAGGTTTCAGGTGGAAATCCTGAATCTGTTAACAGAACTTTCCGCCCGGGGTATCCTCGTCCTGGTCGTGCTGCACGACATTAACCTCGCTTCCCAGTTCTGCGACGAGATCATCATCATGCACGAAGGCGCTGTCCTTTCCCGCGGGAAACCTGCGGAAGTCATAAACAACCAAAACATCGAATCGGCTTTTTCCATAAACGTACAAATCCTGGATAATCCCCTTGTTAATACGCCCTATATAGTACCGTCCGCAGCAAAGAAGAATATAAAATTAAAGGTTGTGTAGATTTTTCCTGCAATCTGGTACAATATATGTCGAAGGCAGGAACTATTTAAGGAGGAACTCCGGTTTTGTCTTTGAGAACGACAATCTATATTATTCTTTTGCTCCTGGCGCTGTATTTTCTTTTTACTGTGGGATTTCCCCTGGTCCTCGCTTTTTTACTGGCTTTTTTGCTGGAACCGATCATCGCCTTCCTCAGTGCCAGGCTGAAAATCAGGCGAATTTACGCCTCAATCGCCGTATGCTCCTTCTTCACCCTGCTGGTCCTGACGCTTGGCTATCTGCTGGTGGCCATAGTGCTGGGGGAAGCAACCGGCCTTTCCAGGGCGATGATTGGCTTCACCAGGGAATTGAGCCACGGCATCGATGTTATAGTCGCCCGCTATCAATCTCATTTTCAGTCTCTATCTCCCGAATACCAGTACAACCTGCAGCAGGCAACTAAAAGCCTGCTTGATTCACTCCAGTCGGTATTAAAGGATTTTGTGGCAATTTCCTTTAACCTGGCCAAAACAATCCCCCGGCTGCTTATCGAAACGTTGATAGTTTTTATAGCCATGTTCCTCATCAGCCTCCGGCTGCCCAGCATGAAAACATTCTTGCTCAACTTTTTCGAGCGGGAAGACCACGCGCGCGTAGAAAAGGTGTTAACGCAGCTCCACCACGCAATCTTTGGCTTTATACGCGCACAGATCATCATCAGCACCATCGAATTCCTTTTCGTCTTCACCGGTTTTTTAATCCTTGGTATCAAGTACCCTTCCGCCTCGGCGCTTTTTGTAACGCTTGTCGACATCCTGCCTGTGCTGGGAACCGGCGCAGTCATGATCCCCATGGCCGTATACCAGTATGTTACGGGGAACGTCTTCCTGGGCGTGGGGTTATTGATACATTATTCTTTAATCGTCATCTTCCGCCGGATCATCGATCCCAAAATAATGGCCGATTCTATCGGCATCAGCGCCCTTGCCGCCTTGGTCAGCATGTACCTTGGGGTCAAAGTGGCCGGATTTGTCGGCCTTTTCCTGGGTCCGGCCGTAGTTATACTTTTCCAGGCCATGATGAGGGTGGGTCTTATCAAAATCAAGATCAAGTTTTAACATTCCTGTGGAAATTCCAGCGGCACCAGTTTTACCCGGCCCACAGCAGCAATCCGATCACCCATGATGGCCACCGCTCCGCTCACCCCGGGCACTGCAAGGGCAAATTCGACTGCTCTTTTAAGATCAACGGCTTCCTGAACCATGTTGCAGGCGGCCGTAGCCACCGCATCGGCCAGCACAGCCGAAGGCGCCAGAACAACAACGGCATCCGCCCTGCCAAAACTTAGGCTGTGGCCCACCGTGCCGGAAGAAGTGCAAATGCCCAGAGGAGTCTGAACGGGCCGTATCTCCAGGCCGACCCGGTAGGAAAAAGGCGAGACCCCGGCATAGATGGCAACATTCCTGGCACGGCTCGTTTTCAGCCAGATGTCGCCGCCGTTTTCCACGATTACGTCACGCGAATAGCGGGCCAGCAGTTTTCCGGCCAGTTCGGCAAAAAGGCCGGCCACGGCAGCCATGGGACCAACTCCGGCCAGCCTGCTTTTTTCACACATTTCCACCACCGTAAAAGGAGCGCCGGTAAGCGGCTGGTGCGGTTCCAAAGACCTCAAAAAAACGGGGTCCTTTTTTATATACTCTTGCAATACCTGCCGCTCTTTTTGCACTAATTGTTCGACCATATCACGGATTTGCCCGGTATACCGGTCTTTTTTTACGGCAATATCCAGGTCGGTTTCATCCACCGCCACCCGGAAACGACAAAGGTCTTTTTCACTGTGCCTGCTGCGGTAGACACGCGGCTCGTACACCAATTAAATCCGGACCTCCATCGCTTTGACCGGACAAACCTTCACGCACGAAAGGCATACAATGCACTCGTCGCTGTTGAATTTGACATCCATGGAAGGTCTCTCCATATAAAGGGCGCTGGTCGGGCAATGAACGGTACAGGCCCCGCAGCGTGTGCACCTCTCGTCATTCCTGGCAATCTCCTGGGTCAGCGGATGCACCGTGATTCCCTGGGAGCGCAGGAATTCTATTCCTTCCCGGCTGCGCTCGCCCGTCAGTTCGACGACCATGGTGCCTTCCTTGTGCGGGTTAATGGATGCCTTGATTATGTTTATGATCAGGTCATAGTCTTTGACCAGTCGGTAGATAAGGGGCTTATCTGCTTTCTCCGCTCCGAAGCGGAGTACGATTTTTTCCGGCGCCACTAATTTCAACCTCCTTTGTTGTTGGCGACTTTCCGGTATCCACCGGTATAACACACCCCGCTTTTCGCGGGTCGGATAACGGTCCCCATAGTACTCAGTACCCTTTACTTAACATTGAGGAACTTTCCGCAGAGCCGCGCTTCAGGACCCGGAAGAAGCTGGCTCGGTTCACCCAGCAGAAAATCGCCCTTCTCAATCCAGGTTTTCAGGATCGAGGCGATTTCCCTGGCTCGCGAATAACTGCTCAAAGGGGCAGCCGGCACGTCTTTGCCCATCACCCGGATCTGGCCGGATTTTAGCTGGGCGTAACTGACAATCCCCAGGTTTCCCGGCCTGGCATTGGGATAACAGTCGCTGTAGTCCACCACCGGCGCATACAGTTCTTCATCCGGTTTTGCCGCGTATTCCAGGACCTCTTCGTTTAGAATGGGGATAGGGACCCCCACGCCAACGGTTAGAGTGGCCCCGTAGCCCCTGAAGCTGGTGCCCACCAGCCAGCGGGCTTCCATTTGCTTGAGGTCTCCCAGCACCGCCAGGGTGCCGCCAGCCCCGCACAGTTCCCTGCCGTTTTCGTCCTTGAGCGCACCGGGAAAATGCTGGGTTCCGTTCCAGACAACGTAGCCAGTTCCTCCACCCAGGAAAATACGCGTACCGATGCCGATGGTCTTAAAGCCTGGATCCTTCAGGAGTGGGCTAAGCTGCCCAGCAGTAGAATAGTGGGCGTTTTCCAGCCTGGGCTTCAATATTCCCATATAAGTATATATCGTCCTGTCGCTCAAATTAACCGCGCAGTTGTAATTCTGGTAGCAGTTGCGGGGGTTGAAGAGAATGGCTTCGTTGATTTCATCAAGGGTTATGTTCGTTTCCACTTCACGGCGCGGGTAGCAATCTGTTCCATAACTGATGGCTTTGAGACGGACGGGCCTGCGAGCCACCAGGTCTTCAATGACGTGTCCCCCGCCGTAGCGGAATTCACCTGGATAATCGCTGTTGGCCGGATCGCCTTCCGGCAGCTCGGTCGCACCGAGAAAAGCGTCTACCGCCGCAATCCCGGCATAAGCCGGCACCCCGTTCAGCCAGGCTTTGCTGATCCTGATGCGGGGCCTGGTATGGCCGAAATTGAGAAAAACGCCGGAAGAACACATGGGACTGAAAGTTCCGGTGGTAACCACGTCGACTTCGCGGGCCGTCCGGGCAAGGCCTTTTTCCCTGACCCTGTCGATAACTTCTTCCACCGTCAGGACGACGGCTTTTCCGGCTTTAATACGGGCATTGATTTCTTTGTAAGTACGCTCCACACTCATTTAGCCTTTTCTCCTCCTTCATCACCTGTGCTCTTTCGTCCCCGCCGGTCAGTACGAAGGCCTCTTCTTGCGAAGAGGCCCGCCCATGCTCAATCCGGGTCTCTTATCTTTCAGAAGCCTGATAAATTGGGCTCCTGCAGGAATTGGCACCAATCCGATTCACTATCGGACGGTTGCCGGGTTTCATCGGGCCAGTCCCTCCACCACTCTGAATAAGAGCACATCAGTATAATTTTTCTTTTTAGTTTAGCAAGCTATTTCTTGAATGTCAACAATAAAAATTCCAAAAATGCCGCATAATCCATATATTTAACAACAGCGATTTAAATACGACTATATTATCCAAAAAGTATTTTCATGATTCCATTCTTTTGCTAAAATAAACTGGACAAGACAATGAAAACGGAATGGATGCCCGTCTTGGCGACGCATTCATTTCCACAACTGACATTTTGCTCACCCGACATAAAGACCCGTTCAAGTGAGCAAAGCCTGGCGGTAAATGTTTCAGTTTCAGCCAATAAACTGTTGTATTTCCGCCGGGCTTTTTTATGTGTGAAGGGGGTGAAAATCAAGAAATCTCATAATGATTTGAAAACGGCGTTACCCTCGATTTAAAAACGATGAAGGAGTTGTTGATTTATGAATGCGGTTAATCCGGAAGCGATCGGTGTCTTTGGCCTGATTATAACCGTCTGGTGCTTCGGAGTGGAACAGCTTGGACTTGGGGTAAAGGGAGGCGACCACAAAGACATAGGAAAATCGCTTGCCTACATAGCCATCTTTTTTGGCGGCGCCGCCCAGGTGCTTACGGCCATAGCCATGTACTTTTTCAATGTGGCGAAAAACCCGGAAATAAGCATATACCTGGGCACTGTATTCGCCGATTACGGCATCTTCTGGCTGATCATCGGAACATTTTTCCTCAAGGGCGGCGACAGGAAAATGATTGCCCACTTTTTCTTCGTCCAGTTTTTAATTTCCAGCGTCTTCCTGTACAAGGCCATACTTCTCGGTAAAATCTGGCCGCTCGGCGCCGTCCTGGCCTTAATCTGCGGCCTCTTTTTAGTCCTTGTACCCGCCTGGTACGGGAAGGGAGCCGTCTATACAAAAATTGCGGGCGCGTTGAACGTCCTCATCGGGCTGGCGGCCGTGCCCATTTTCCTCGGCGCGCTCGGGCTGTAAAAAACAATCCCTCTTTACAACCGGAGCATCTACATCCTGATACTCCTCAAGGCAATTAAGAGCGCCCTGGCGGCGCTCTTAATTGTTTTCAAGACTGCATTATTAATCCGAGTCCGGCAATAAATATGTGAAACAAAGATGTAACGGCTTGCAGCGCAAACCATTCTGCTGATTGGCAATTTCAAGCGCGTGTTACCTGGCCCCTTCATTCTTATTGGATATTACCGCAAAGAAAACCGGCAGAGCCGGTAAGATCTCAAGAAATTTTAATAAATCAAGTTTTAACATAATTGTTATTATAATTTTATTATGGTTTTTGCAGGAATTTAATGAATTAAAAGGAATTATGTCAATGTATGGAACATTATTATTAAAAGATAATGACGATTAAACGAAGGGAGGTGATGATATAATGAAGAGAATGATAACAATTCTTATTATTATTGCCTTAACACTGACAGCTGGTTCGGTATTTGGGTTAACCAGTTCAACTTCTATTACAAGCACTATGACAGGAGCAGACGGTGTAGAACGTAGTATGTCAGGCATTGTTAGTATGCTCGGTTATAATTATGCCTCATCTACCAATACTCTTTGGATAGAATTATACAAATCAGAAACTGGTCCGGATACAAGAATTTCTGGCTCTCAGATGGCAATTGGCGGGACTGCTTCGTGGGCAAATAATGTCGCGAGCGGTATCTATTATGTTCATCTGGATCCAGATGGTCCTTTCTATACGGGTTGTAACGGTTATGGTGAAGCAGTGAATAATTAACATTAATAATCATCGGCAGAAACCATCCGCAATAACTGTAAACAGAGTCTCTAATTTTCTAATCCGCAGAAAAATGTTTTATATGTATATATAGGGGCTATAATTAAAGCCCCTATATTCCTTAAGTCTTCTGCCAAAATATCTGGATATAAAACCAGGAGAATGGTTAGATGAAAAAAGTTATAGATTCATACAAAATTGAGTTATTATTATTAACACGTCAGTTTGAAAGCTGGTTGTTTTTACTTTTGGCTTTTTTTAGTATATTTAGTCACTTTATAAGTCGGCTTCAAACATTTGATCCGGGAGGGGCATTAATTTCCACAGCGTTTATAATACAGGGTGGAATATTTGCCAGCATGATATTGGGTTTATCGCTTATACAGAAGGAAGCATTTTATTGGTCTGATGAAATGTTCTATGCACTACCTAATGGATATAGTTCAAAAATAATTGCAAAATGCCTGACCTTAATATCTATCATAACCGTTTTGATCTGTATATCCTTAATTGGTCTCTTTGTGCTTTTTGGGTATATTGTTGCGGCTGAACTAAAGTGGCGTAAAGCTGACGGAATTGCCTGACCGAGA
>JANLFJ010000047.1 GCA_024655825.1 Peptococcaceae bacterium
TGTACGGTTCCGAGCTGTGGCCGACCTGGCTGCGGGCAACGGGGATGGGCATCGCCTACATGGGCATCGCCCGCATCGGTTCGACCTTTGGCCCAATGGCGGTCGGCGCAATGGCCGATATAATCGGGGTGGCAAAGGCCATCGGGGTCATGGCCAGCTTCTACATCCTGGCGGTTATCCTGATCTGGACCATCGGCTACGAGACCAAGGGCAAGAGCCTGGAAGAACTGGACCGGATATAAAGCAATCAGGATTGTTGCCTGGATTGACAGGTATTTTAATGAATATTTACAAGAGAGGTCACGCCGGCGGATGCCGGCGTGACCTCTCTTGTAAACGGTTTATATAATGCAGATAAAATAAAAAGGTTGGGAAAAGAAACGGCTACGTTAAATATATGTTATTATTGTTACGGAAAAAATATAAACCGGCGAACGCAGGTGGAGAAAATGCCAAGAGATGACCGCATTTGGGAACTGGACATGCTGAGGGGCCTGGCCCTCGTACTGATGATTTATTTTCACGTTGTTTACGATTTAAAAGAATTTTTTGGGTATGCTGTGGTCTACGAAAGCGGGTTCAATTATTATGCGGGTAAAGCCGCGGGAACCCTTTTCATTTTCGCCGCGGGGATAAGCTCAAACCTTGCCAGGAGCAACCTGGCCAGGGGCCTGAGAATACTGGCCATTGCCGCGGCCATTACGGCGGCGACCCATTTATATAATGCAAATTATGGAATAAAATTTGGCATCCTGCATTTGCTGGGAATCAGCATCTTGAGCGCTCCGCTGGTCAAAAGGGCCAACACGTTCCTGCTGCTTTTCGCCGGCGCCGCGGTGACTGCGGTGTCTTCCCTGGTACGAGGAATAACCGTTAACCACAATTATTTCTTTTTCCTGGGCCTTACAACGCCTGCCTTTAATTCCGCCGATTTTTATCCGCTTATTCCCTGGTACGGGGTCTTCTTATGCGGGCTGGCGGCTGGAAAGCTGCTGTATTCGAGGAAAAAAAGCCTGATCGGTCATTCGCCGCCCGAGACCGTTTTAAACCGGGCAGGCAGGAAAACCCTGCTTATTTACCTGGTTCACCAGCCGGTCATTTTGTTCTTGTTGAGCATCTGGCTGTCAAAATAACGGCAAAAATCCCGTTACCGGGATATTGCCAGAAAAAATTACAAAAATAGACATAATACGAAAAAATATGCTAAACTGTTGGCATAATGATCAGCTGAGGTTTCCATTAATAAACACCCTGTAAAAACACTATATGAGCGAGGAGATGAATCATTATGTCGTATAGTTTGGGCAGGATCGTACCGGCCGACTGGAAGCACGTGGAAAAGTATCCTTACGCGGCGGTTTCTCCGGGAACCGTGGCTTCAGTCGAGCGCACCCTGGACCTTCCCGCGTACCGCGAAAAGTACGACCAGAAAAGCGAAGGAGCCTGCGTGGGGTTTGCCTACCAACGACCTGCCCATATGAAACGCTACTGCCTAGCGCTACATCGATCTGACTTAAGTGATAATATATTATTGTATATATTCGGACTATTTCCCGCAAAAATAAAGACGGTTCCGAAGTTCATTATATCCAGCTTGCTCATAACGAGTAGGATCCTGTGGCCCGCTGTGCCAAGGCAAAAAAGTGCTCTTCAATCTAGGCCGCGAGGAGGATGTTGACAGGGGAGGCCTAAAAGACTGGTTAAGAGCATCGGCCTATTTCTAGGTCCGGAAGAAGCTTTGCAGGCGGAAGCAGAACTAAACGGCGCTATTCCCCTTTCCTTCGTCTTCAGCCGCCCAATTGGTGGAGCCTGGGTGCTCAATCATCTCTGGAGCAAGATGGGAATTAGGAGTACCATAGAGCGTATGCTGGCAAAGCGTAAGTTTCAGGCGCCGCTAGAACGAGCCATCTTTGCGATGGTGTCAAACCGGGCGTTAAATCCCGCCAGTAAACTAGCTTATGAAGATTGGGTGCGAGAGGACGTCTATATCCCCGCATTGCCTGAAGTGCCGGTGCAAAACCTCTACAGGGCGATGGACTTTTTGTTGGAAGCTTCAGAACAACTGCAAGAAGAGGTGTTCTTTTCTGGCGCTAATCTCTTGAACCTGGAAGTGGACCTTCTCTATTTCGATACTACTTCCACTTATTTTGAAGTTGAGGACGAGGATGACAAAGAAAATCAAAAGCAATACCTGCGAAAAAAAGTATAATGGACCCAAAGGCCATTCCAATCCAAAGACCATCGGCCTGATCTTCCCCAAGTGGCGATCGGTTTGGCCGTTACCCAGGAAGGGAGTCCCGTCAGGTGCTGGGTATGGCCCGGCAATACCGCCGACATGTCAGCAAGTACCTGCAGCGCGGCAGCAGACACCAAATTTGGCCGGGCGGCTCTTAAGTACCACCCGGCTATAAAGAAAATTCTCATGCTGCAAACTCGTTTTCAATTACCACCTTGACCATGTGATCGTCGACGAGCCTTTTTTGTTCCACAGCCGCCGCCATAAGGTAGGCAAGACACACATTATTGACCTTACGGGCAATGCCACCAGCGTATTCATATACGACGTCCAACGCATCATCGGTTAAAATGGGTGAACTGATGTCAGCGATCTTTATAATGATGCACCACGTAGTCTTTGATCTCTTTTTGTTCCATGGGAGGCAATTGGAAGCGCAGGTTCACCCGCTGGGCGATCGCTTCATAAAGTTTTGGATGTCCAATCAGAATCAGACTCATCGGGTTATACAAGTCCATCCGAAAGTTGAGCAGGAACCGAATTTCTTCGAGCATTTTCCGGTCAAGCAGATAGGCCTCGTCGATAATGACCACTGGTACTTTCTGCTGATTTTCCGTCAAGTCAAGCACAACCTGGTGGAGTTGCTGTTTAGCCTGTCCCCGGTTAAACCGGGGCTCGCAATCCAGCTGACGTAAAGCCTTCCAGTAGAAATGTCTGGGTGTGATACGAGAAGCGCTGATATAGATGACCCGGTATTTATTCGGGTTTAGCAAAGACACCAGTTGACGCAGTGCTGTCGATTTGCCCGCGCCGACTTCACCGGTGATGAGGGCGAAGGGACGTTTTTCCGCCGCCGGATGAGATGAAGTGGTAAAGAAACAAGAGATTATTTGACATAAAAAACAGGTGTTTATATACTAAAATATGGCGTGTGGCGCAGTGCCCGCAAGGTGCTTCCCCTGGCTTCAATTAAAATTCAGTGTATTACCCCATACATATTACAGCCTCATAAAGTTATTGTTTTAAATTGAACCATATTCTAGACGGTTGGTGTCGTGTAATGAGTCTGGCAATTAAAACCGAAAAAAGGCAAGGCGAAGCTGTTGGTTTTGACTTCGATGCTCTGGCAGTCATTGGTCTGGCTATAGTCATCGGTGTGTTGGGTGGTTTATTCGCCGTACTGTTTCGCCTGATGATTAATGGGGCGCATTACGGCTTTCATGCCTTGGGAAAAACAATCTTCGGTTTCTTGAAGTATCCCCTATGGATGATATTTGTCCCGGCCCTGGCCGGTCTGCTGGTTGGGCCTCTGACCCATTTCCTGGCCAGGGAGGCAAAAGGTCACGGCGTGCCGGAGGTGATGGAGGCCGTTGCTTTGAGGGGAGGCTTTATCCGGATGAGGGTCATTTTTGTTAAGGCCATTGCTTCGGCTTCCTCCATTGGCGCAGGCGCTTCAGTAGGCCGCGAGGGACCAATAGTTCAAATGGGTTCGGGAATAGGCTCGGTACTTGCGCGATGGTGCAAACAAAGCGAGGATAGAATCAAAACCTCTGTCGGCTGCGGTGCCGCCGCGCCGGTATATCGGCCACATTCAACGCTCCTCTGGCAGGTGTTATTTTTGCGCAGGAAGTGATCCTGGGAAGGTTCAATGCCTCCACTTTTATTCCCATTGTGGTTTCCTCGGTAACTGCCTCTTTTGTGGCCAGGATTCTTATAGGCAACACGCCCGCTTTCAGTGTGCCGTCGTACGGTCTTAATCATCCTCTCGAGCTTTTGCTCTATGTTCTGCTAGGTGTTTTGGCAGCCCTGGCAGCTGTATTGTTTGTTAAAACGCTTTATAAAATTGAGGACTGTTTCAATATGTGGAAGTGGGTCCCCTCTTATCTCAAGCCTGTTTTTGGCGGAATGATCATCGGGCTACTGGGGTTGTATTATCCACAAATACTGGGGGTCGGGTATGAAACCATCGAAGCCGCTTTCAACAGCGAATATTCCGCTTATACTTTGGCCTCAGTAGTTTTGGTCAAGATACTGGCCACATCCATCACCCTGGGTTCTGGGCATTCGGGAGGGGTTTTTGCACCATCACTGGTTATTGGCGCGACGCTCGGTGGGTCTTTCGGACTCCTCGCACAGGGACTGGTTCCCCAAATCGTCGTGCATCCCGGCGCATACGCCATAGCCGGCATGGGCGCCGTGGTTGCCGGAACGACCCAGGCTCCAATAACAGCAGTATTAATAATATTCGAAATGACCAGGGATTACTCAATTATGCTTCCTTTAATGACTGCTGTTGTTTTCAGCACCTTGATTTTTTCTCGCCTGAGCAAGGGTTCTATTTATACCATCAAACTCCTCCGTCGGGGAGTAAACCTGGAAGACGGAAAAGACGTAAACCTGATGAAGCAGATTTTAATAAAAGACATAATGACCACCCCGGTAGTAACAGTAAATGACAACGAACAGCTTGGCAACGTAATTGAAAAGATGCACAACACCAAACACAACAGTTTCCCGGTGCTGAACAGCCAAGGCGAGCTGGTAGGAATCATTGCCCTCCAGGACATCCGGGAGATGCCGGTGAAGGGCATTATGGATGTTCCCGTCAAAAATGTCATGAGTACCCGCCTGACCACCATACAGCCGGAAGACTCCGTGGATCAGGCATTCCGCCTGCTGCGAAAGCATGACATTGGACATTTGCCGGTAGTAACGGCTGAGAACCCCCGATGTCTGGTGGGCATCATTACCCGCAGCGACTTGATCAAGGCGTACGAACGGCACTCGCTGGGCAGATAAGTCTAGCTACCATTATTATTAATGAACGCCGGCCGCGGGCCAACGTCCCGATCTGGGGGCGAGGCTATCAAGTTATGCGCCGATATGTGGTATTTGTGTTATTATTGTTATGGGAAGACATGAAACGACGGGTGCGGGTGGAGACAATGCCGAGGAACGGCCGGATTTGGGAGTTGGACATGCTGAGGGGCATAGCCCTGGTGTTCATGATTTATTTTCATGTCATTTATGATTTAAACGAATTTTTTGGGTATCCTGTAACCTACGAAAGCGGTTTCAATTATTTTGCGGGCAAGGCTGCGGGAACCCTGTTCATTTTTGCCGCGGGCATAAGCGCGACCCTGGCCGGGAACAACCTGGCCAGGGGTTTTAAACTGCTGGGCATCGCCGCGGCTATCACGGCAGCGACCCATTTGTACAATACTGATTATGGAATTAAATTCGGTATCCTGCATTTTTTAGGGGTAAGCATCCTGGCCGCGCCGCCGGTCAACAGGGCTAACCCCTTCCTGTTGCTTGCCGCCGGTGTGGCGGTGACGGCCGCATCTCCCCTCTTGCGCGCGGTAACTGTCAGCCACAATTGCTTCTTTTTTCTGGGCCTTACAACGCCGGCTTTTCATTCCGCTGATTTTTACCCGCTTATTCCCTGGTATGGGATTTTTTTGTGCGGGCTGGCGGCCGGCAAGCTGCTGTATTCGGACCGGAAAAGCTTAATCAGCACTTCTCTGCCGGAAACAATTTTAAACCGGGCGGGGAGGAAAACCCTGCTGATATACCTGGCTCACCAGCCGGTGATTATGCTGCTGCTGAACCTCTGGCTGAGATGGTAAAGCTGCGACACGCATTGCCGAAAAAAATGAAAAATAGACAAAATACGGAATAATATGCTAAACTGTTGGCATAATGGGCAACGGGGCACTGACTGAAGTTAATTATTCATGATGGACAAGGAGATGAGCAATTATGCCGTACAGTTTGGGCAGGATCGTGCCGTCCGACTGGAAGCACGTGGAAAGGTATCCTTACGCGGCGGTTTCGCCGGGAACCGTGGCTTCGGTCGAGCGCGCCCTGGACCTTCCCGCCTACCGCGAGAAGTACGACCAGAAAAGCGAAGGGGCCTGCGTGGGGTTTGCCTCCTCCTGGATGATGTCGATACTGAACCGCCGTTTTTATGACGCCAGGTGGCTGTGGTCGCGGGCCAAGGAGGTGGACGAGTGGCCGGAGACCAATCCCGGCGACAACAATGGGACGTCGGTTAGGGCGGCGATGGATGTGCTGAGGACCACCGGGCATGTTCGTATCCTGCGTAGCGTCTGCAAGCCGCCGTCGCTGGAAGAAGGAATAGCTGAAAACAGGTGGGCGCGTACCGTGGACGAGGTGCGCACGGTTATAGCGGCAGGTGTTCCGGTGACCCTGGGCGTAAACTGGTACAGCAATTTTGACGTTCCGCAGAAAGTGGGCGGTTCCTACTGGATTGGGCTGGGCAACCTGGGTTACATCAGGGGCGGGCACGCCGTGTGCGTCTACCGTGCCTCCGACAGAATGCAGGCGGTGGGCATCGTTAACAACTGGGGCAAAGAGTATCCCCTGGTGCTGATGCCTTACGAGGTCCTGGGGAGGTTGCTCCAGGAATACGGCGAAGCCACCATGGTGACGGACCGCTGAGCCTGGCAGACGTAGCGGCGGGTCAGAGGATAACGCAGCAGTGGCCAAGGATTGAATTTGTCGTGAAATGATGGTATTGTGATTATAAGCTATTAGCCGCGATCCGGGTTGGATGGCGGTTTTTCAAAAATGGGCTGGAATACGCAGGAATACAAAGAAAAAGGGGGCAGTGCCATGACCGAAGGGCTGTTGTGGAAAGTAAGAGAGATGAAACCTCTTGTTCATCATATCACCAATAATGTTACGGTGGGAGACTGCGCGAGCATCACCCTGAGCATGGGGGGACTGCCGGTGATGGCTTATGCGGCGGAAGAAGTCGGCCAGATGGCGGCGGCGGCCGGGGCGCTGGTGCTGAACATCGGGACCCTGTCTTTGCCCCAGGTGGAGGCCATGCTGATCGCCGGCAAAACGGCCAACGAGCTGGGGATCCCGGTGGTGCTGGACCCGGTGGGGGTAGGAGCGACCGACCTGCGAACCCGCAGCGCGGAAAGGATCCTGGCGGAGGTAAAGCTGGCGGTCCTGAAAGGGAACAAGGCCGAGATCAGCATCCTGGCCGGGGCTGGCGGCAAGATCAGGGGCGTGGAGTCGGTCGGCGAATATGAAAACATGGAGCGGGTCGCGCGCAGCCTGGCGTTGAGGGAAAACTGCGTGGTGGCTGTAACCGGCAGGGAAGACCTGGTGACCGACGGGCGAAGGGTGGCCCTGGTGGCCAATGGCCATCCGCTGATGGGAGCGGTGGTTGGCACCGGCTGCATGGCGGCCTCGGTGATCGGTTGTTTTTGCGGTATAGAAAAAGACGCGTTCTCAGCCTGTGTTGACGCTTTAGCCGCTTTCGGGCTGGCCGGGGAGATCGCGGCCCGGGCGCCGCATATCAAGGGGCCGGGCACATTCAAGGCGGCGCTTTTCGACGCGGCGGCCGGACTGAGCCAGCAGCAGTTGGACGAGGGACGGAAGACGAGGGTGTTGTCCTGACAGGCCTGAAAGGAGCGGAAGCATATGAATATTGACTATTCGCTTTATTTGGCCACCGACAGGCCGCTGCTGCAAGGCCGAGACCTGCTGTGGGCCGTGGAAGAGGCCATCCTGGGAGGAGTGACCGTGGTCCAGCTGCGGGAAAAAGTGGCTTCGCCGCGCGAGTTTTACGATATTGCCCTGGAAATGAAGAGACTGACGAAAAAACACGGCATCCCGCTGATCATCAACGACCGCCTGGACATCATGCTGGCCGTGGATGCGGACGGGCTGCACCTGGGACAGGACGACCTGCCGCTGCCAGTGGCCAGGCGGATCATAGGGCCGGGCAAGATACTCGGGTGGTCGGTCGCCAACGAAGAAGAGGCTAGAACGGGGGAAAAGCTGGGCGCCGATTACCTGGGAGCAGGGGCGGTTTTCGCCACGGGCACCAAGCCTGACGCCGGCGAACCAATAGGCCTGGAAGGGTTGCGGAGGATCAAGCGGGCAGTGAGCATAGCGGTGGTAGGGATCGGCGGCATCAACGAAACGAACATCAAAGGGGTTAAGGACGCAGGGGCCGACGGGGCTGCCGTCATCTCCGCCATTTTTGGCCGGCAGGACATCCGGGCGGCCGCCCGGGAACTGAAAAGGCTGTGGGCAGGTCATGACGGTGGTTGACGTCCGGCGCCAGTTTTTTATCGATTTTGACGGGACCATAACCAGGGACGACGTGGTCGTAAAGGCAGTTGAAACCTTCTGCCGGGAAGGTTGGCGGGAAATCAACGACCGTTGGGAAAAAAGGGAGATCACCACCCGGGAGTGCGCCCGCCTCACCTTCCGGTTGTTTGATGCCTCCGAAAGCGATATTTACCGGCTGTTGGAAACGGTTGAAATCGACCCGTATTTCCGGGATTTTGTGTTTTGCTGCGAAAAAAAGGGATATGAGATTTACATCCTGAGTGACGGATACGAGATGATGATCAGCTACCTGCTGCGCCGGTACGGGTTGGAACGATTGCCTGTTTATGCCAACAGGCTTATCGCGGAAAACGGGAGGTACGGCATCGAGTGCGGACATTTTAACCCGGACTGTGGACAGTGCGGCACATGTAAGCGCAAGGTTTTGCAGTCCCTGAAGAAAGACGGCTGGCAGTCGGTATTTGTGGGCGACGCTTGCTCCGACGCGTGCGCGGCCGGGAGCGCCGAGGTCGTCTTTGCCAAACACGGGCTGTTTGACTGTTGCCGCGACCAGGGCATACCCGCCCTGCCGTTCGCCGATTTTTCGCAGGTGCTGGCCTGGCTGGAACAGGACTGCTGAGGTGCAAGGAGGAGTAATAACCAATGATATTTTTGAAGGAAGCCAAAAACAGCGAACCGGCTGATCGGAAAAAGGTTTCGGAACAGGTGGCTGCTCTGCTCGACATGGTCAAACAGGGCGGAGACAGGGCTATAATTGAACTTACGCGGAAGTTTGACGGCGTTGATGTGGACAGAATTAGGGTTGACCGGTCCGAACTGGACAAAGCCTATGAATCAATTGACACGCAAACGGTGGAAAGCCTCAAATTTGCGGCGGAGCAGATCCGCTTTTTCTCCTCGCGGCAACTGGAATGCCTGAAACCGCTGGAATGCCAAAACCTGCCGGGGGTTACGCTGGGCCATCGGCTTATACCGATAGAGTCCTGCGGGGCTTACGTGCCCGGCGGGCGTTATCCCCTGCCTTCTTCCGCCCTCATGTCCGTGATCCCGGCTAAAGTCGCGGGCGTCAAAAGGATTGCCGCCTGTTCTCCGCCTTCGCGGGAATTTGGCGGTATTCACCCTGCCGTCCTGGTGGCGCTGGACATCGCCGGGGCCGATGAGATTTACTGCCTGGGCGGGGTCCAGGCGGTGGCCGCCTTCGCTTACGGGACGGAGAGCGTCAAGAGGGTCGATGTGATCGTCGGGCCGGGCAACAGGTACGTGACCGAAGCCAAGCGGCAGGTGAGCGGCGAGGTGGGGATCGACATGCTGGCGGGGCCAAGCGAGGTGCTGATCATTGCCGATGATACGGCCGACCCCCGTTTCATTGCCCTGGATTTGCTGGCCCAGAGCGAACACGACCCATCGGCGCGCGGTATCCTGGTGACAACCAGCCGGTTGCTGGCTGAAGAGGTGCAAATCATCATCCGCCGGGAGCTGGAAAAATTGCCTACCGCCGAAACCGCAAGTAAATCGTGGGAGGACAACGGCCTGATCATCCTGGCCGCATCGCTGGAGGAAGCGGTTGAAATATCCGATGCTTTTGCTCCGGAACATCTGGAAATCCATACCATCCGCGACGAGGAGCTGGCCTTGCGGGTGCGGAATTTCGGCGCGCTGTTCATAGGCCAATACGCCTCGGAGAGCTTCGGAGATTATGTCGCCGGCAGCAACCACATCCTACCCACCATGGGCTGCGCGCGGTTCAGCAACGGCGTTTGGCCCGGGACCTTTCTCAAGGTCGCGTCTTATCAGCAAGTGACCAGGGAGGGGGCTGCGCTCCTGTATCAGCACAGCGCCCGGCTGGCCGGTGTGGAAGGATTGGCGGCGCACCGCCGGGCGGCTCTTTTGCGGGGAGAATGAACGGGCTTGCTCTCGAAACACTGCGTACTCAAGGGCGGGTGGTATTATGTTGTTGAGGTTTGATTTTGCAGCGGATAAGTCCCAGGTTCTCAAAGCGCTGGGTTATCAGGACAGCGGGTCTGTTCCAGAACGGGTCCTGGCCGAGGTGGAAGCAGCCGTTGAAGAGGCTTCGACCTTCATTAAACCGGCTGTCGTTTACGACGAATTTTCTTTTGCGGTGGATGAACAACAGGGCAGGCTTCTTTTACCGGGGGGCCTTTTCTTTTCTGGGGAACACCCTGTCGGCGGGCTTAAAGAGAGCCGGTTCCTGGTCCTGGCCGTATCGACGCTCGGGGAGTCGTACCAGGATCTGCTGGCCCGGCGCGTTAAGGAACCGGGCGGGTTTTTAGCGCTGCTTTACGACGCCGTGGGAACCGCCGGCCTGTATAACGTCAACCGCCGGTTCTGGCAAGGGCTGGCAGGCGAATACGGCCGTCGCGGGCTGGGGTTGACCCGCCGCTTTTCGCCGGGCGAAAACGGCTGGGCACTGGAAGAACAGCGCGTATTTTTTAAGCTGCTGGATACCGCCGCAGCCGGGGTAATACTGAACGAAAACTGTATGATGGTTCCTGTGAAATCGCTAACAATGGCTTACGGGGTGGTCGAAGAAAATACGGCTGCGGCAGATGAGCATACCTGCGCCGGCTGCGGTTTTCAGGGCTGCTCTCAGCGCCGGCACCGGGTCACGGTGATAACCGGCGGGAAACAGCAGACCGTTTGGGCTTCCCACGGTGAAAACCTTTTTCGGGTGCTGGCGCGCAACGGTATCCAGCTTTCCAACGCCTGCGGCGGCAACCGCGCTTGCGGCCAGTGCCAGGTGGTTCTGGACGACAGCGGCCAGGTCCCGGAAAGCGAAGGCGAACGGAGGCTGCTGCGGGAAAAGAACGCTGCCGCAGATGCCCGCCTGGCCTGTTTCATCAACGTTACCCGGGATATGAGCGTGAGACCATGCCGTGAAGAAGACAATGCCAGGGTCGTGACAGCCACCGGGTTGCAGGTATATGGTACGCTTGTGCCGCGCGTAAAAAGGCTGGCGCCGCTGCACATCGCCCCGCCCACGGCGGGAGAAGCCACAGACTGGTTGCGGCGTCTGGCGGAGGCAGCCGGGGTCGACCTGGAGGCGGCACCGCACACGTTGCGAAAGCTTGGTGAACTGCAGTTGCTCGAGATGAACGGGATCGGCTGCGTAGTACGGGGACATGAGCTGCTTGACTTAGCTGCGGCCGGAGACAGGCAAAGGGTGTGCGGGCTGGCGGTTGACCTGGGGACCACCACCCTGGCCGCCTATTTGCTGGACCTGGAAACCGGGGAAGAGTTGGGCGCTGCTTCAGCTTTAAACCCGCAACGGATTTACGGCGCCGACGTGATAAGCAGGATCGCCTTTTCTTCCGCGGGTGACAACAACCTGGCGGAATTGCGCAGGCTTGCAACAGAAGAAATAAACGGCCTCATCGGGCGTTTGTGTGACATGAGCGGTGTTGCGCCCGCGGAGATTTACGAAGCGGCAGTGGTGGGCAATACCACCATGCTGCACCTGTTCTGGGGGGTTCCCTGCCTGAGCCTGGCCCGGGCACCATTCGTTCCCGCCTTTACCGCGGCGGTTTGCGCCAAAGCGGGTGCGGCGGGTATAAGCATAAACCCTGAGGGGTATGTCCTGACGCTCCCGGCAGTTTCGGCCTACCTGGGCGCCGACGCCCTGGCTGCGGCGGCGGTCTGCGGCATGGTGGACGAAGAGCAGGAAATGCTGATGCTGATCGACATCGGTACCAACGCCGAGATCGTTCTCGGCAACAAAAACGGGTTGCTGTGCTGTTCCGCTGCTGCCGGACCGGCTTTTGAAGGCGGCCGGATCACCCACGGCACCGGCGGGGTGAGCGGCGCCATAGACCATGTTCGCCTGGAAAGCGAGGAGGGGTATTCGACCATCGACAACCGCGATCCGGTGGGCATTTGCGGGTCAGGCCTCATCGACGCGGTGGCAGAACTGCTGAGGTACGGGATCATCGATCATACAGGCCGGCTGAAAAAAAAGGAAGAATTGGCCGGCAGCCGTGGGGAGAGGTTCCTGGACCGGCTTGTTAAGCATGAAGGGCAGGCCGCTTTTTTGATTGATAAACGATCGGGCCTTGTCCTGACCCAGGGAGACATCAGGGAGCTGCAGCTGGCCAAGGCGGCCGTTCAGGCCGGGACCGCCGTTTTATGCCGGGAAATGGGCATAACCCCGGCCCAAATATCCCGCGTTTACCTGGCGGGAGGATTCGGCAGCTCTTTAAACGTGGAAAACGCCTGCCGGCTGGGTTTGCTGCCTCCGGCCCTGGCCGCAAAGGTTGTGGCAGCCGGCAATGCTGCCGGGACGGGGGCGAAAGCCTCGCTTTGGCAGGGACCGTTTCTCGATGTCCTGGAGCAAGCCAGGAAGCGTATGAGATGCATTGATCTTGCCCTGTCGCCGCTGTTTCAGGAAGAATTCTTGAACTCACTGGATTTTTAACAAGAATGTGATAAAATAACAACTAAATATTCTTGCTAGGGGGCATAAAAATGGGGTTTAAAAAATCGGACAAGCTGGAAAACGTATGCTACGACATCAGGGGACCCGTGATGGAAGAAGCCCGCCGCATGGAGGAAGCCGGCTACAAGATAACGAAGCTGAATATTGGGAACCCGGCGCCTTTTGGCCTGGATGCTCCCGACGAGATTATCCACGACGTGAGGATCAACCTGCGCAACGCTCAGGGATACGCCGATTCAAACGGTTTGTTTGCGGCCCGCAAAGCGGTCATGCAATATTACCAGCAAAAAGGGATCAAAGGAGTGGATATTAACGACATCTATATCGGCAACGGGGTCAGCGAGCTGATCATGATGAGCATGCAGGGGCTGCTCAACAACGACGACGAAATCCTCATCCCCGCCCCGGATTACCCGCTTTGGACCGCGGCGGTCAATCTCGCCGGCGGGAAGGCCGTCCACTACAGGTGCGACGAGAAAGCGGACTGGAACCCCGACCTGGGAGACATCAGGCGAAAGGTGACGCCTAAGACCAAGGGCATCGTAGTCATCAATCCCAACAACCCCACCGGCGCCGTTTACCCCCGGGAAATACTGGAGGACATAATTGAGATAGCCCGGCAGCATGACCTCATAGTCTTTGCGGACGAGATATACGACAAGATCCTCTATGACGGCGCTGAACATATCTCGGCAGCGACTTTGGCCGACGACGTGCTCATTGTCACGATGAGCGGCCTTTCCAAGTCTCACCGCATCGCCGGCTTCAGAACCGGCTGGATGGTCTTGAGCGGCAAAAAGGATGCGGCTGGCGACTATATCGAAGGCTTGAACATACTGTCCAACATGCGCCTGTGCAGCAACGTGCCGGCGCAGTTCGCCATCCAGACGGCGCTGGGCGGCTACCAGAGCCTGACCGAATTGATCCGCCCCGGCGGGCGGCTGGCCAAGCAGCGAGACTGCTGTTACGAGCTTGTCAACAAAATACCGGGTCTTTCCTGCACAAAACCCAAGGGCGCCTTCTACGTCTTTCCCCGGGTGGATGTCAAGCAGTTCAACATAACCGACGACCTCAAGTTCATCCTGGATTTCCTGAAGGAGAAAAAAGTCATGCTGGTGCAGGGTACAGGATTTAACTGGCCGGAACCGGACCATTTCCGGATAGTGTTCCTGCCGCCCGTCGACGAGCTGACGGATGCACTAAACAAGCTGGGCGATTTTCTTTCCACCTATAAGCAGCAGTGAAAGCCAAGGACCGGCGCAGGATAAACGCAATATAAACCAGGCGAAAGAAAAAGCATTATGCAAGAAAGAAAACAAAGGGTTCTGGAGATACTGGAAAAAGAATACCGGGGCGCGGCCACGGCGCTGGAATTCAAAAACCCGTTTGAGCTCCTGGTTGCCGCCGTGCTGTCCGCCCAGACCACGGACCGCCAGGTGAACAGGCTTACGAAAAGCCTGTTTGCCAGGTACCCCACTCCGGGCGATATGGCTGGCCTTTCGGAAGAGGAGCTGGCCCGGGAAATCAGGGGGTGCGGCCTGTACCGCGGCAAAGCCAGGAACATCCTGGCCGCGGTTCGGATCCTGCTGGAAAAATACGGAGGGGAGGTCCCGGCCGACAGGGAGGCGCTGATGAGACTGCCCGGGGTCGGCCGCAAGACGGCCAATGTCGTTCTGGCCGGCGCTTTCGGAATCCCGGCGCTGGGAGTGGACACCCATGTTTTCCGGGTGGCCAGGCGGCTGGGGCTGGCTGGCGGGGCGACGCCTCTTCAGGTGGAAAGAGAGCTGACGTCTTTCATTCCGCGCGAAAAATGGGCCGCGGCCCACCACTGGCTGATCTGGCACGGCAGGAAAATATGCCGGGCCCGCAGCCCTCTTTGCGCTCGCTGCCCGTTGATGGAATGCTGCGCGGCGCGCTCCGGCGAGCGGAGAAGCACACACCAGCAAGCGGTGGACATGGAGGAGTAATAAATGGTAAGACCGTCCAGCCCGGTGAAGGTCTTGATCTTTTCTGTTTCCATCGGTTCCGGCCATGATTCTGTGGCTAAAGCGCTGGCAGAAAGGCTGCTCGAAGAAGTGCCGGGCTCAACTGCGGAAATTGTGGACACGTTTCAGTATATCAACAGCGTTTTGCACAAAGTCGTTTTCGGCAGCTATATAGAGACGCTGAAATTTACTCCCCGGGTCTGGGGCTACCTCTATGAGCAGGCCGAAAACGGGGAGCGGCTGGTTGACCTGGGCCAGATTCTCTCCAAGGTGCTTTCCACCAAGCTGGAGCACCTCTTGAGGAACTTTAACCCTGATGTCATCCTAACCAGCCACGCCTTCCCCACCGGAATACTGTCCGTCCTCAAGGAGAGGGGCCAGGTAAAAGTCCCCCTGGCGGCGGCGGTGACCGATTTCCACGTCCATAGCTTTTGGATTCACCAGGGCGTTGACCGCTATTTCCTCGGTGCGCCCGACCTGGCCTACAACCTTCTAAAGCACGGGATAAAGGCTGAAAAGATTAAGGCCACGGGGATACCCATCCGCAGCCAGTTTGGCCGGGAATTCAACATTGAAGAAGCCAAGAAACAGCTTGGGCTCGACTCGCAGCCGGCCGTTCTTGTGGCGGGCGGCGGACTGGGCATGGGGAAAATCGATTCTATAGCGCGGGAACTCTTGAATAACGCTTCTTTCCATGTGGTGGTGGTTGCCGGCAAAAACAGGCGGCTTTATGAGGCGCTGGCCGGGCTCGACCAGCCCCGGTTGAAGGTCTTTGGTTTTGTGGAAAACATGGCCGAAGTAATTGCCGCCTGCGATCTCGTCATTTCCAAGCCCGGCGGTGTGACCACCGCGGAAGTCCTGGCCATGCGCAAACCACTGGTGATCTATTCGTCTCTGCCGGGCCAGGAGGACCGCAACACGGATTACCTTCTCAACAGGGGAGCCGCTGTCAAGGTCCGCAAACTGGACATGCTCGTGCCCGAAATAATGAGCCTGTGGTCCAACCCGCTGCGGCGCAGGCATATGCTGGAAATGACCGGACAACTTGGAGCGCCGCATGCCAGCAGGCTGGTCTGGGAAGAAATGTGGTCTCTTCTGTAAATGGTTAAAATTGGATAACAGGGGGTGCCGTTTTGGGGAATGTAAAAAGGATTGGCGTTTTGACTGGAGGCGGCGACGCTCCCGGTTTAAACGGGGTTCTGCGAGGCATAGTGAAAACGGCCCGTTCCCGTTACGGTCTTGAGGTGATCGGTTTTTTGGACGGTTTTCACGGGCTGATAACCAACCGGTACAGGGTACTGGAAATGGCTGACGTATCGGGCATATTGCACCGCGGGGGCACGATCCTGGGCACGAGCAACCGGGACAACCCCTTCCGTTTCCCGGTAAAGGAAAACGGCCGGACGGTTTACCGCGATGTTTCCGACCAGGCCATCGCGCACCTGAAAGGGCTGGAAATAGACGTCCTGGTCGTTGTCGGAGGCGACGGCAGCCTGAATATCGCCCACGAACTCGGCCGTAAAGGAGTAAGGGTGATAGGCGTTCCCAAAACAATCGACAATGACTTGTTCGCCACCGACGTGACTTTCGGCTTTGATACCGCCGTGACCACCGCCACGGAAGCCCTGGACAAACTGCATACCACGGCCGAGTCCCACCACCGCATCATGATCCTTGAGGTGATGGGCCGGTACGGCGGCTGGATTGCCCTGCACGCCGGGCTGGCGGGAGGGGCCGACGTGATCCTGATCCCGGAAATACCGTTTGAACTGTCCAGGATTGCCGAAAAAATCGAGGAGCGCAGGGCCGGCGGGAAACTGTTCAGCATCATCGTCGTCGCCGAGGGAGCGGCTGAAAAGGAAGGACAGATGGTTGTGGCCAGGACGGTTGAAGAGAGCACCGACCCTGTGAGGCTGGGCGGCATCGGGCAGCTGGTCGCCGACCGCCTGGCCAAGATGACCGGGCTGGAAACCAGGGTCACCGTGCTGGGCCATCTCCAGCGCGGCGGAAGTCCCACGGCTTTCGACCGCATCCTCTCCACCCGTTTCGGGGTCAGGGCTGCCGAAATGGCGGCGGAAGGGCCCTGGGGCCATATGGTGGCCCTTAAAGGCAAGGACCTGGCCAGCGTACCCCTGGAAGAAGCCGTAAAGCAGCTGAAAAAGGTCGACCCTGAGGGAGAACTGGTGAAGGCCGCCCGCGCGGTGGGCATTTCCTTCGGGGAATAAGGACGGCCATGTTTGTCTGCGTGCTTAGCGTGAGGCTGCACATTTTTGGAGCCCGGTCCCTAAAGGAAAAACGGAGCATCATCAAAAGCTTGCTGGAAAAAACCAGGAACCGTTTCGGCCTGGCCATAGCCGAGGTCGGGGACCAGGACCTGTGGCAGAGTTCCCGGCTCGGCATCGCCATGGTTGCCGGCAGCAGGATGCTGTTGGAAAGGGAAATGGAAAAAGTCCTGTCTTTTTTGGAACAGGGCGGCGAAGTGGAACTGGTGGAAGCGAACCACGAAATATGGGGGTTTTGATTTCCGTTTAATTTTTGACAGATGACCGTGGCCTATGACGGTACAAACTACCACGGCTTTCAGGTCCAGAACAGGACCGGCCTGAAAACTATACAGGGCGAGCTGGAAGCGGCCCTCTACATCCTCACCGGTGAAAAAGTCAAAGTGATCGGTTCTGGAAGAACTGATGCCGGCGTACATGCCCGGGGGCAGGTGATAAACTTTTTAACCAGCACCAGAATACCTCCGGAGCGGTTCCCGTTGGCCATGAACTCGCTTTTGCCCCGCGACATTGTGGTGTGGGAGGCGCAGGACGTTTCGCCCGGGTTTCATGCCAGGTTCAGCGCCAAAAGCAAGACGTACCGCTATACAATATACAACGACCGTCACCTGTCGCCGTTCTGGCGGCTGTACGCCTACCATGTTCCAGTACCACTGGACAAGGAAAAAATGAGCCTTGCTGCCGGTTTATTCCTGGGCACTCATGATTTCTCAGCGTTCTGCGCCCAAGACGCGAGGGTTGCCAATCACGTGCGCACGGTGTTTGAATTCGCGGTGGAGCAAAAAGGCCCGCTCATCTTTTTGACGGTGACGGCCGACGGCTTTCTCTACAACATGGTCAGGATCATGGCCGGCACCCTGCTCGAAATAGGGATGAACAAACGACAGCCGGAGTCCGTTCCCTTGCTCCTGCAAAGCGGGGAGCGCAAGCAGGCGGGAATGACCTTGCCGCCGCAAGGCCTGTGCCTGATGAAAGTGGAATATTGAACATCAATAAATTCTTCATACCTGGCCTTTAGCTTCCAGGCAGGAAGGAGGAATCTCTCACCACGGAGATTCCTCCTTCCTGCGTTCACGCCCGTTTTATTTACCTGGCAGGTTAAGAGGCGCCATGCCATCCCAATCCAAATGCATATATCCAAGTGCAGAAATTGACCGTAGTGTACAAAAATGAACTTCTTCCGGTGAATATACCGATATATTGTTGAGTATTGCACATAAATTGACACTATTAATTAACAGGCGTTAATATTTTATTGCCAAAAACAAATATATCAAAATTATAAAAATATAACTCATATTACTCAAAAGAAGGGGCGAAAAACATGGCAAAACCGATACTGTTTGACTATCATGAAGCCGAACCGGATACCAGCCGGCCGGGAGGACGTTCATATTTCTTTCAGGGCTCGGAAAACGTGACCATTCAATACATAGAAATTTTTTCCGAACCTGAAACTAACACGCACAAGCACGATTATGAACAGATGGTCATCATTTTAGAAGGGAAAGCCAGTTTCATATGCGACGGGGTGTCATACGAAATGAGCGAAGGATGCTATATGGTTGTGCCGCCGAATGCCGAGCACGGCATAGAGAAGAAGATCGGGGATGGGACTCTTCGCATTCTCGATGTTTTTTATCCCAAACGCGCGGGCTGTGTTCAGAGCAAGAGGGTTAAAAATCTTGGGCACCAGAACTGGGACTAAACTGTAACGATATTACAGAACAACGGGTCAGGGGTTGTTATTTACCGTTCATTTTCAGTCTTAGCATTGAAAAAAATACATGATCCAGATGTTCGATCATTTCATTTTTGGCTACCTGCGAAAACCTGTTCTTTAATGCCTTAAAGATGCTGATATGCTTGTCGGCTCCTCTGAGAATATCCGTTTTATGATTGTGATTGTAAGTGGTAAGGATAAATTTGTACCTGTTCATCCTGGTTTCAATATTTTTGAAGGCATTGATGAGGTACTTATTGTGGGTGAATAGAATTATTTTTTTATGGAAGCTGGCATCTAAGTTGATCCAATTAAAGGGATCGGCAGCTTGTACCAGTTCTTTTGTGTTTTGAATCAGCTGTTCAAGCTCGCACATCTCTTCCAGGGTCATTGTATTGGCCGCAATATAGGCCGCATTGCCTTCAATTATCTTACGGAAATCATACAACTCAATGACATCGTTGATGTTCAATGGAGGCACACGAAATCCTTTGCGATCGGTCCTTTCGACGAACCCTTCGTTAGCCAGCCTATCAAGCGCCGTTCTGACTGGAGTCCGGCTGATGCCCAGTTCTTCTGCAATTTTTGTGGTGCTGATTTTTTCCCCCGGGAGAATATTTGCCTTAATTATGATTTCAAACAAATAATTGTAAACAAGTTCTCCGACTGCAGCAAACGGCTCGTTTTCCAGCCTCTTTCTAAATTCTGTTATATCCACGCGGGACATCCTCCCTCATTATTATATAAAGCAACACCCTCGCCAGACTATTATACAACAATTATACAACACTTCCTAAAATAAAGGATGGATATTTATGAGAAACTTGATGAGAGAGAAGCTATTAAACGGCAAAA
>JANLFJ010000048.1 GCA_024655825.1 Peptococcaceae bacterium
TCTCGTGTATTCGTTGGTTGACAAACAGATTTTAATTTATTGCAACGCTAGTGAAGCAAAATATGAAAAAAGCACTTCTTCGGAGGTGCTTTTTTCATGGCGAGAGAGGGAGGTGAAGCCTTGAAAATACCGTTTCTGTCAAAATTCATAGAGAAAAGAACCATAAGCCTTGATCATAGGATCAGGGCTTTTTTACTGGGTGAAGACATTGGTTTTCAATCAAACGCCGGCGTAAACGTCAGCGAATATAACGCCATGAACTCTACAGCAGTCTATGCCTGCGTCAGAGTCCTTGCCGAAACCGTGGCCAGCCTCCCCCTGCCCTTGTACAAAAGGCTTGAACGCGGCAAAGAAAAAGCGACCTACCATCCCCTGTACTTTCTTCTCCACGACATGCCCAATCCGGACATGACCACCTTCACCTTCCGGGAAACCCTGATGAGCCACCTGCTGTTATGGGGCAACGCCTATGCGCAGGTAATAAGGGACAAGAAGGGAAATGTGGCGGAGCTCTGACCGCTTCTTCCTGACCGGATAACGGTGGAGAGAGACATAGAGTTCGGCAGGCTGATATATAAATACTTAAAAGACGGCCAGCAAATCATTTTAACCTCGGAACAGGTACTCCACATACCGGGCCTTGGCTTTGACGGGATCAAGGGCTATTCTCCCATCCACATGGCCCGGGAAGCCATCGGCCTTGCCTTGGCTACCGAGGAATTCGGGGCCAGATTTTTTGGAAACGGCGCCAGACCCGGCGGAATCCTGGAACACCCCGGCGTGGTCAAGGACCCGGAAAAACTCCGCAAATCCTGGGAAGAGGTATACAAGGGAATAAAAAACTCCCACAAGATTGCGGTATTAGAGGAGGGGATGAAATACCACGAAATCGGCATCCCGCCGGAGGATGCCCAGTTTCTTGAAACGAGGCGGTTCCAGCTGAACGAGATCTGCCGCATTTTCCGTGTTCCCCCGCACCTGGTGGGCGATTTGACCAGGGCCACTTTCTCCAACATAGAGCACCAATCAATAGAATTTGTCGTCCACACCATACGCCCCTGGCTGGTCCGCTGGGAGCAGGCCATAACAAAATGCCTCCTCAGGGAAGGGGAAAGGAAAATATACTTCCCCAAATTTACAGTAGACGGCTTACTTAGGGGCGACTTCAAGGCCAGGATGGAAGGGTACGCCATAGGCAGGCAGAACGGCTGGCTGTCGGCCAACGACATCAGGGAACTGGAGGACCTAAACCCCATACCGGAAGAACAGGGCGGGGACTTGTACCTGGTCAACGGCAACATGATCCCGGCAAAAAGCGCGGGAGAAAAGAAAGGCGGTGAGATAAAAGATGGACAAGCTGGAGCGAAGGACGGTGAACTTAAGTGAACTGAGGATAACCAGGCAAACTGACGAGGAAAAGTGCGTCCGGATGATCGAAGGCCATGCGGCGGTTTTCAACCAGTGGAGCGAGGAACTGGGAGGGTGGTTTCCTTTTCGGGAAAAGGTATTGCCCGGAGCTTTTGCCGAGACAATTAAAACCGACGACATCCGGGCCCTTTTCAACCATGATGCCAATTGTGCGCTGGGCAGGAACAAGGCCGGCACCTTGTTTTTGGAAGAAGACGACACCGGGCTCAAAGTGCGCATCCTGCCCCCGGACACCCAGTGGGCGAAAGACTTGCTGGTGTCCATCGAGCGGGGCGACGTAAGCCAGATGTCTTTCGGGTTTACCGTCCTATCCGACCGCTGGGGCACAGAAAAAGGCGCTGATGTGCGGGAACTGGTCAAAGGCAGGCTGTATGACGTGTCGCCGGTGACCTTTCCGGCCTACCCCCAGACCGACGTGGGGGTGAGAAGCGCCCTGGAAGCTTATGAAAGGCACAGGAGTGATGTTTTGGAGGCGGAAAAGGCAAAGAATGAACAAAAACTTACGCTAATCAAGAGGAAATTGGAGGTCCTCAGACGGGTCTAGGAAGAAAACCTGCCGTAATTGAGAGGAATTTAGCCAAAAAAGCGCTTATTAGAGGCGCTTTTTTCATGCTTTGAAACAAATCTATGAAAAATGGAATCTCATGGGTGATGGGGGAGCCAAACAAAAGATTACACCGGAGCCCATCCGCCACGACCCGGCAAAAGACAATCCTGGCGTGGACGAGTCAAGCAGGGCGAACGGCGCACGCTGGGGCGGGATTCAGACCTACTGGGAGAACGAGGCCGACCAGCTTATCGCTTCCAAGCCAAAATTCCGGGTGATGGATTTGTCCTTGAAGAAATTAACCGGGCTCTGCTACGCGACCGACGAACTCCTGCAGGATGCGGCAGCCCTGGAAAGTGTGCTCCGCCAGGGCTTTGCCGAGGAATTCGGCTTTAAGATCGACGACGTCATCCTGACGGGCACCGGCACCGGGCAGCCCTTAGGCATCCTGAATAGCGACGCCTTGGTGAAGGCGTCTAAGGAAAGCGGCCAGACCGAGCTGATCAGGGTGGAAAACCTTTTCAACATGTGGTCCAGGCTCTGGGGCAGGAGCAGGACAAATGCCGTGTGGTACATCAACCAGGAGCTGGAGCCGCTGCTCTTCACGCTGAAAATCGGCGACGTGCCGGTATATATCCCGGCAGGGGGACTTTCGGAAGCGCCTTATGCGACCCTGTTCGGCAGACCGGTAGTGCATCTTGAACAGTGCTCGGCGGCAGGCGAGGTAGGAGATATAATCCTGGCGGACCTGTCCCAGTACCTGCTTATAGACAAGGGCGGTATCAATGCGGCGTCGAGTATCCATGTAAGGTTCCTGTATGACGAGAACGTTTACAGGTTCATTTACAGGGTAGACGGCCAGCCCATCTGGAACAAGCCTTTGCAGCCTTACAAGGGCAGCGCGTCAGTGTCACCCTTTGTGGCGCTGGCCGGAAGAAAATAACAGTAGTGAGCAGAGAATCCGCTCGTCACGTTGATGAGCGGATTTCTCATAAGCAGAGGAGGAGATTTCAATGTATAAACCATATCATGTAGTCAATGCCCTGCCCCCGGCGGCAGATGCCTTTGCCGGTACGGTTGTGACAGATGTCATAAACCTCAAAAACTGGGAGCATGTCAGCTTCCTTATCCAGTGCGGCGCAGGCGCGGTTGGAACCTCTACCATTACTGTGGAGGCCTGCGACGATACCACACCCACCAACACAGTAGCCATCCCCTTCACCTATCAGGAATGTATCTCAGGCGACACTTTCAGCGAGGTGAAACAGGCGGACGAAACGGGCTTTACCACGACCGCGGCGGCCAACAAGGTGTACAAAATCGAATTAGACGCCCAGGCCCTGGCCAAATCTGGTTACAGCTATGTGCGCCTGAAAACGGTGGAGGTTACCGATGATCCGGTAGCCGGCGGCGTTATGGCCATACTGAGCGGCGGCCGGTATGTGCAGGAGGTATGCGACTCTGTCTTGGTATAACGTCAGGCGGTGAAAGCTTATGAACCTCATATTGATCGAAGGGCCTCCAGCCGAACCTGTATCCTTGGAGGAAGCCAAGCTGCATTTGAGGGTAGACGGCAACGAGGAGGATACCCTGATATCCGCGCTCATTACCGCCGCCCGGGAGTTTTGTTAGAACTTCACCGGCAGAAGCCTTGCCCTGCAGACCTTTGAATATGTTTCCGGGCCCTTTTTTTCAAGCTTTGGCATCATCAAGCTGCCAATGACACCACTCGTCGAACTTGTTTACTTTTAGTACCTCAACACCAATGGAGAAGAGATAACGCTGATAGAGGACAGCGGGTTCTATGTGGTAAAAGAAATGGAGCCCGCTGTTTTATGCCCAAAGCTCGCCACAGGCTGGCCGCTGGACTTAAGCTATAGGCCGGACGCAGTTAAAATACGCTTTAAGGCAGGCTATAGCGAGGTGCCCAAAAGCATAAAACAGGCCATGCTGCTTTTAATTGGACATTTTTATGAGCACAGGGAAGCAACAGGCCAGAGAAACGAGGGCATGGAACTGTCCCTCGGGGTATCCTCCCTGCTCCGCCTCTTTTGGGTGCCAAGGTGGTGAATTACATGGAAATCGGGGACTTGCGGCACAGGATAACCTTTCTAAAACCGTCAAGAGATATTAATGAAAACGGCTTTGAGACAGAAGGGTATATAGAGAATATAAAACAGTATGGGCTTCCGTATCCAATCTTTCCGGCAGGGAATACTTTGCCGCCGCGGCGGTGCAGGAAGAAAATACGGTCAAATTTAAAATCAGATACACCTTAGGAATTAACGATGGCATGAAAATACGCTTCCAAGGCAGGATTTATGACATCACAGCTATTGATAACGCCGAGTATAAAAAGCGCTTTCTGGAAATCAGGGCAAGGGTGGTGGAGGCAGATGGCGAGGCTTGAACTCCAGGGCATGGCTGAACTGATTGACAAGGTCAATAAGCTGGGAGCAAAAGGAGAAATAATTAAAAAGAATGCGTTGGAGAAGGCAGGCGGCCTTGTCAAAACCACTATGGAGAAAAAAGCCCCCAGGTCAGAGCTTGTCAAAAAGCATATGGCAGACTATATTCAGGTTTCCGAAGTTGAAAAAGAAAACGGGGTCGACCATTATAAACAATAACTGGTCCTTTAGGCGTTATAATCATGAAGGCATCTTGGAGAGTGAGTTAAACCTCTATGGTGCCACAGGAGTTTCCGATCCGGGCAGCACTTATATTGTGGGGGAAGCAAAGTGCATCCTATTTCCTGAGTTTATCAGTTGCCCTTGATTTTCGCCCTAAACCGATGGCAAGAATCCAATAATATCAGTGTTTTCCGGCTAGGGGCTGTCATAAATCTCAAAAACTGTAGTGGCAACCATAATGATATTGCATGCCGTTAGTTCTGGACAAATGAAAGGCAATATATTATACTCTACCCATGTTTATCAAGATTACCAAATCCAAATCAAGTCAATATGTCCAACTCGTCAGATCCTACCGGCAAGATGGCCGCGTCAAGCACGAGGTCATCTTAAACCTGGGCAAGCTGGAACAAATTGAGAACAATCCCAGCTTTTAGCGGCTGGCCAAGCGTTTGGCGGAGATCTCCAAAGTTCAGAAGTCGGCGGATATCAAGGACTGCTCCGAAGCCGACATCGTCAACTGGGGCTACCTTATCTACCAGAGAATATGGAAGGAGTACAACCTGGACAAATTACTATCGCACCTCACCAGAAATAGAAAGGTGCAGTTCAGTCTAAACGAGGCATCCTTTCTGATGGTAGTGCAGCACCTGCTGCAGCCGAGAAGCAAGCTGGCCACGTATACCCATCAGGGACATTTCGTGAATTTGCCCAAGGTCACCTTAAACCAGTTGTACAGGTCGCTGGATCTGCTCTGTGAATACAAGGAACAAGTGGAGGAGGCGCTGTTTCAGGCCAACCGCAACCTGTTCAACATGCAGATCGACATGGTCTTTTATGATGTCACCACCTTCTCTTTCGAGAGCGTGCGCGCCGATTCTCTGAGGGATTTCGGCTTCAGCAAGAACGGCAAGTTCAAAGAGGTCCAGGTGGTCATGGGTCTGATGGTTGATTGTGAGGGCAGGCCGACCGGGGCATCAACAGCAAGGTAAATCTGAAGAAGATCGTCGACCAGGGCTACAGCTACATTTTTGCCTCCCGCTTGAAGAAGATGAGCGAGGGCGTGCAAAAAGAGGTTTTTTCCGGTGGGTACGAGGAGATAGAGTTTCCAGAAGGGTCTGGAGAGAAGAACCGATACAAGGTTATCAATTACGTGAATAGGGTCAAGGATGAGAACGGGAAGATCTACAAGTTCCCCGAGCGTCTGGTCATCACCTATTCGGATAAAAGAGCGAAGAAAGACAGAGAAGACCGCAGCCGCCTACTTGAAAAAGCAAGGTCTCTGCTTGAAGACAAGTCCAAGATCAGGGTCGGCAATAAGCGGGGTGTCAAAAAGTACCTCAAGGAAATCACGTCTGGTGAGGTTGACTGGGCCTTGGCTGAAGATACGATCCTGCGCGACGAGAAATTTGACGGCTACTTTTGAACCCTGTCAACTGATAAACTCAGGAAATATGTTTAAATCCAGCAGAATAGTATCTGCCCTGTTCACTCCAATGCTCCGCACCGACAGCACCAGGGCTCGCGTCGGGCGAAATTGGACCGCCTTCAACTCGCCATCCTGGCTCGGTGAAGGCTGGCGCGAACGTCCTGTCCGCGCCCCCAATTCCGCTTCCTCGCTTCGCCGGGTGCTGTTACCGGCGCTGCGCAAGTCGTTCACCCGGGATAACCACCCTTCCCCGGGCTTTTTTATACTTCTGCTGGTACTGTGTCGGCGGCATATATGTCTAATAATGTCTTACCCGAGAACCGCTTTTAAATCCGCTTCAGGTGTGCTGATTGGCTTGATATCGAATTTCTCGACCAGAACATTCAGCACGTTCGGGGAGATGAAAGCGGGCAGTGTCGGTCCAAGGTAGATGTTTTTAATGCCCAGCGACAGGAGCGTAAGCAGTATGCTTACGGCTTTCTGTTCGTACCACGAGAGAACAAGGGTCAGGGGCAGTTCGTTTACCCCGCAGTTGAAGGCACCGGCAAGGGCGACCGCCACCTGGATGGCGGAGTATGCGTCATTGCACTGGCCCATATCCATGATGCGCGGCAAGCCGCCGATCTCACCGATGTTGAGGTCATTAAAGCGGTACTTGCCGCAGGCCAGGGTCAGGATGACGGTATCCGGAGGGGCCTTTTTGACAAATTCGGTGTAGTAGTTTCTGCCCCCCCTGGCGCCGTCGCAACCGCCCACGAGGAGGAAATGCCTGATCGCGCCGGCCTTGACCGCTTCAATTACCTTGCCGGCAACGCCAAGGACGGTGTTGCGGGCAAACCCGGTCATGAGTTCTGAGCCGCCGTTGAGGCCGGTAAGCTTCTTGTCTTCCTCCCAGCCGCCTAGTTCAAGGGCCTTGTTGATTACCGGGGTGAAATCCTTCCTGCCGTTTTCTCCCGTTATGTGTTTGATGCCTGGATAACCGACGCGTCCGGTGGTAAAGATCCTGTCTGAATAAGTTGGCCTGGGCGGCATCAGGCAGTTGGTCGTAAAGATAACCGGAGCCGGAATACCGTCAAACTCCTTCTGCTGGTTCTGCCAGGCCGTCCCGAAATTCCCTTTCAGATGCGGGTATTTCTTCAGTTCCGGATAGCCGTGGGCAGGCAGCATTTCACCGTGGGTGTAAATGTTTACGCCTTTGCCTTCCGTCTGCTCGAGGAGCTGCTTTAAGTCATGCAGGTCATGGCCGGTGATCACGATGAACGGCCCTTTTTCAATGGTGGTGGTTACCTTTACCGGCACGGGATGCCCGTAGGCTGAGGTATTGGCCTCATCGAGCAGGGCCATGCACTTGAGGTTGACCTGTCCGAATTCCATCAACAGGCCCAGCCACTCTTCGATAGAATGTTCTTCGCCGATGGCGCGCAGCCCCTTGTATAACCATGATGTCACTTCATCGTCTTTTTTGCCCAGCACCCAGGCGTGCCACGCGTAAGCTGCCATGCCGCGCAGCCCGAAAAGCAGGGTGGAACGAAGGGATACCACATCCGGATCGCCTTTCCAAAGGGTACCGGCGTCCAGGTCCGCCGCCCCGCCCAGCCTTTCCTTCTCAGCATGCGTAAGGCTTTTGAGCTCGTCGATGCGGCCGCCGTCGAAGTTAACATTGGTGAGTGTCGCGAACAGCCCCTGCATGACCAGTTCGTCCGCTTCCCTGCCCGGGGTCTTGCCCTGCGCGGCGCGGGCAAGTCCAACCAGGGCGCTGGTCAGCTCGTCCTGCTTAACGGCGACCTCCGGCTGTTTGCCGCACACGCCCACCCTGGTGCAGCCTTTTCCTCCCGCTGTTTGTTCGCACTGAAAACAAAACATCATCTGTTACCTCCCTAAGTGTTTTTTAAATATGTTAATTTTAATGTTTACCTTGCAAGTTTTACAGTTTCTAATCTTCTTTGATTCTCCCGTCGGTGGTGACAGTGACGATGCGCCACGGGATCATTTTGCCGCTGTTGATGAGCGCCTGTTTGACCGCGCTGGCAATGCCGCCGCAGCAGGGCACCTCCATGCGGAGCACGGTGACGCTTTTTAGTTCATGCGCCTTTAATATTTCTGTCAGTTTCTCTGAGTAGTCCAGTCCGTCCAGCTTCGGGCAGCCGATGATGGTGATTCTGTTGCGCATGAAGTCGTTGTGGATGCCGGCATAGGCGTAAGCTGTGCAGTCGGCTGCTACAAGCAGGCTGGCATTGTCTAAGTAAGGGGCGTTGACCGGCACCAGCCTGATCTGGCAGGGCCACTGGCGAAGTTGTGACGCGGCTGCCGCGGCGGGTGCGGGTGCTGTGTCCTCCTGCCTCTCAATAGTTTTGACGTGGGCGCCGGCGCAGCCGCAGGCAAGCATTCCTGCCTCAAAATTCTGCCGGTCTTCCATGTGCTTCTTTACCGCCTCTTCATCAAATGCAGCCGCGTCGCGCTCTTCCAGAGTGATGGCTCCAGCCGGGCACTCCGGCAGACATGCTCCGAGGCCGTCGCAGTAGCTTTCCGACACAAGCGCCGCCTTGCCGTTCACAAGCTGCAGGGCTCCCTCGTGACAGGCGTCGATGCACAGTCCGCAGCCGGTGCACTTTTCCTCGTCAATCTTCACTATTTTCCTTTTCACCTGAAAAATCTCCCCCCTGGTAAAATGCTTACTTGTTATTTTTGTAAATGTATTTTATTATATTGAAAAAATAAATTCGGTAGCCGTGGTTACCAAAATCAAAGGTGAGTAAAAATGTTCATGAAATGGATGACAGTTTTATCTAAGTGCGCATTATTTAAGGGAATAGGACCGAATGAATTAAATACCGTGTTTGAATGCCTGAGACCTAACGTGAACAGATACGAAAAGAATGAATGGGCGTCCGTTGCCGGCGAAAAATTTACCGGCCTGGGGGTGGTCCTTGCCGGCGAGGTGGTGGTTGCCAAAGAAAACGCTGCCGGCGACCGGGTCATTATTGCGGTAAACGGCCCTGGAGAGATGTTCGGCGAGATGGCCGCGTTTTCTGGAGACGGCGTGTGGCCTATGATGGTAATGGCCAGGACGGCATGCACGATAATGTTTCTGCCGGCCGGAAAAATAGTCGGGAGCTGTGAAAATTCGTGTTTAAGCCACAAGCAGCTGATTACGAACATGCTTGAGATTGTTTCAGACAAGGCGCTCATGCTGCACCGGAAGGTGGAATACCTGGCGATTAAGAGCCTGCGGGGGAAAATAAGTACTTTTTTGCTGGAGCAGTATAAAAGGACGGGCAATACCACGTTCATGATACCTCTGAAGCGGAACGAGCTGGCGGACTTCCTGAACGTTTCCCGCCCGTCGCTTTCGCGCGAGATGTGCAGGTTGAGGGATGAAGGGGTTATCGAGTTCCACAGGGATTCCATAAAAATCAAAGAAGTAGATGCTTTACGAAATATGGCCGGATAAAAATGAATGAAGGAGTTACGACTTCGGGTGCTTACAGAATTATAGTTAAGCAACTGAATTATTTAGTTTCCCCTGAAAAAGACGGCTTCAAAATTTCTCTAGAACCGTTTATCGACGGGTTTAATACCCGAACCGGTCGTCCCACGGTACCGGTAGAAACCTACCTGCGGTTAATGTATCTAAAGTTCCGGTACCAGCTGGGGTATGAAGTTCTGGTAGAGGAAGTCAAGGACAGTATCCAGTGGCGGCGCTTCTGCCGAATCCCCCTGGATGGTAAAATCCCTCACTCTACCACTCTAATCAAACTTACCAAGCGGTATGGTCTGGAAACCATTGATAGCTTGAATGCCGCCCTAATAGCCAAAGCCATGGACCAAAAAGTGATCCAGGGCAGGAAACTTCGGGTTGATACAACTGTTGTGGAAGCCGATATTCACTATCCCACCGATGCCAGCCTGCTTTCTGAGGGGGTCAAGGTAATTACCCGTACAGTAGCACAGTAAAGAAGCCGGTGTAGCTATCCGCACCAAGTTTCAGGACCGGCGGCGGTCCGTCAAGAAACGGCTTCTGTCTATCACCAAAGTGGTTAAACGGCGTAGCGGGGAAGCCTACAACGAAGTAAGGCAAATCACTGGAGAGATCCTGAAGGCCGCCCAGCAAGTGGCAGCTGAAGTGAAGCAGGTAATCAAGAACGCCAAGCAAAATCTATATCGCCGCAAGGATGGTCTTGCCCCAAAAGCTCAGCAGGTAGTGCAATCACTGGTTCAGGCTGTTTTTCAGGAGAAACTAGTTAAACCGTTCCTTAAACGAGGGTTGAACAAGATGACCAATTGAGTTATTAATAAAAAGTCAATGAATCATTTTGGGATTTATGTATGGTTAGGAGCTTGATATATTGTGAGAAGGGATAAAGACCATTTTCGAGGCTGTCTTTTGGGTGGAGCAATTGGCGATGCTTTGGGATGGCCTGTTGAGTTCTTAAGGTTGAATGAGATTAGGAAGAAATATGGCAAAGTGGGTATAACTGATCTTATTGAGGGTGAAAACGATAAAGCGGAAATTACCGACGATACTCAAATGACTCTTTTTACCGCTGAAGGTATACTTCGAGCAGAATCAAGAGGAAATGAAAGAGGAATTTGCAGTCCCGCATTTGTTGTATATAATGCTTATCTAAGATGGCTGAATACGCAAGGATATCCAAGACTGGAAGATCGTAATTGGATATATGATGGCTGGTTGATAGGCGTTAAAGAGCTGCACGTAAGAAGAGCACCGGGGAATACCTGTTTGTCTGCCCTGTCAAGTGGAAAGCATGGTACAATTGATAAGCCAATCAATAACAGTAAGGGATGTGGTGGAGTTATGCGTGTTGCCCCGGCAGGTTTATTTTATCGAAAGGAAAGTGCATTTAGAATGGCAGCAGATTTTGCTGCACTTACTCACGGCCATCCATCGGGTTATTTATCAGCCGGTGCACTTGCATATATGATTGCAAGCATTATAGAAGGTCAGGATATTGAAACTGCAGTCAAAAGCACGCTTGCTGAGCTTAAGAAACATGAAAACCATGAAGAATGTACGCAGAGCTTGAATCAGGCTTTGAAACTGTCCAAGAGTGGCCTTTCTGATGTTGAAGCAATTTTTCGACTTGGGGAAGGTTGGGTCGGCGAAGAGGCTTTAGGGATTTCAACCTATTGTGCATTAAAGTACCAAGATGATTTCAAGAAGGCGTTAATTGCTGCTGTTAATCACAACGGAGATAGTGATAGTACTGGTGCTATCACCGGAAATATTCTCGGAGCATATCTGGGTTTAAGCAAGATTCCTGCAGACTGGGTTGAGAAAGTTGAGTTGAAAGAGGTCATAACGCAAATTGCGGATGATTTGCTTGTTGGTTACCGAGAGGATAGTGAATGGTGGAATCGTTATCCCGGCTATTAGTAGTACAAGAATGGAAACATATCCAGTGTTTTCTTTTGCTTGCTTTTCTCCGCTCAAAGCACATCGAGTCGGTAGTATTGCTCAAAAGAAAACACAGTGAGTAAAGCCTTGCTGCGCAAGGATTTATGGGTTTTTGGGAAGAAATGGATATGTTTCCGTGGGCGGGGGGAGGAAACACTTAATTATTGAGATAAACATAATAGCTTTTCATAATACTTTAACAGAGTAGAATTTTGGACAAATAATTCCGTATTTTTAACTTGTTTGTTATAATATTATTGGTTTTATTTGTAAAAGTTAAAGTGTCGGAGGTTAAAAAATGGTAGATTACTTTAGTATTTCAAATAAGAGAAATATTGAGCAATATGACCATAAAGATAAAAAAAGACTCAATAACCCGCCTGTAGGACTTGTTACACCCCAAACCGATAAAGAGACAGGAAAGAAAAAATATCAGTATGATCCTCATATAGATCCGACTTTGCAGTGGGCCGGAAAAGCAGAACATACATCTTTTGAAGTGCCTACTGTTTCACTTCATGTTCATGAACGTATAGACCCCAGAAAAATTATTGATCAGGTTAGAAACTATAAACAGCCAGAGTACACGCAGCTTTCGCTTTTTGAAACCAGAGAAGAAAATCCTCCTATGCGGGAGGCTGTAGAATTTTATAAGCACCGGCACAACTGGTCTAACCGCTTGATTGCCGGTGACAGTCTGCTAGTGATGAATTCTCTGCTTGAAAAAGAAGGCATGGCCGGTAAGGTGCAGATGATTTATATTGACCCGCCGTATGGGATAAAATATGGTTCCAATTTTCAGCCGTTTGTTAATCAAACTGCCTTAAAATCAAATGACAGTGACCAAGATTTGACTTGTGAACCAGAAATGTTAAAGGCTTTCCGTGATACTTGGGAGTTGGGTATACACTCATATTTGACTTATCTAAGAGATAGAATTCTATTATCTAAGCAATTATTATCAGATGAAGGTAGTATTTTTATACAAATATCTGACGAAAATGTCCATAGGATTAGACTTGTACTTGATGAAGTTTTTGGAGCCGGTAATTTTGTATCGATGATTTCAATCAAAAAGGCTTCTGTAATGTTTGCAAAAAAGCTTCTAAATAGCGCTTGTTTTTATCTTTTATGGTATGCAAAGGATATTGAGAAAATCAAGTATCGTCAATTATATATCGAAAAAGATTATCAATGGTTTGCAGATAATGCAGGATCGCATTTATGGATAGAAGAGCCAAATACAGGCGAAGGGAAAAGAGTCGCTCCAACTGAAAGGAAGGATATTAATAAATTTCTTAAAGAATATAAGGATTGGAAACTATATGGAACTTGGAGTTTGAATGCTCAAGGCAACGAAAAACAAAAAGGATACGAATATAACGGTAAGCTGTACTATCCTCCGAAAGGAACACAATGGAAAACTTCATATCCAGAAGGACTAGATATTCTTAAAAATAAAAATAGATTACAAGTTGAAGGAGACACTTTACGTGTAAAAATATATTTCGAAGATTTTCCAATAATGTCAATAAATAATTTGTGGGATAGTATTGGGGCTGCTAGTGATAAAATTTATATTGTTCAAACTGCAAACGAAATAATTCAACGTTGTATGCTCATGACTACTGACCCAGGTGACCTGATCTTTGACCCGACCTGCGGCTCCGGCACCACTGCCTATGTAGCTGAGCAGTGGGGACGCCGCTGGATTACTTGCGACACTTCCCGTGTGGCCATTGCGCTGGCCAAGCAGCGCTTAATTACGGCAGTTTTCGATTATTATCAGCTTGCCAGACCAGAAGAAGGGGTGGGAAGCGGATTCAAGTATAAAACTGTGCCTCACATTACTCTTAAATCCATCATCAATAATGATCCGCCTGCGGAAGAAACCCTATATGATCAACCTTACATTGACAGTAAAAAAGTACGTGTCACAGGACCATTTACAGTAGAAGCTGTACCTGCGCCTACCGTCAAATCACTGGATGATGTTGGCGAAGAAGAAGGAGCGTCTGACATGTCGGTTGCTCGCTCAGGCGAAACTTTGCGGCAGGCCGAGTGGCGTCAGGAACTGCTGCGCACCGGCATCAGGGCTAAGAATGGCCAGTGCATCGAGTTTTCGCGTGTAGAGCCTTTCCAGGGGACAAGGTGGATCCAGGCTGAGGGAGAAACAAAAGAAGATGTGCCCAAGAGGGTGCTGATTTCCTTCGGCCCGGAGTATGCGCCATTAGAACAAAAACAGGTGGAGCAAGCATGGCAGGAAGCCAGGATGTTCCGTCCTGATATACTGTTGTTTTGTGCTTTCCAGTTTGATGAGGAGGCGGCAAAGGATATCGACGAGTTAAAACCGGAAATTGCCGGTATGCAGCTTTTGAAGGTGCAGATGAATGCCGATCTGTTTACCGAGGACCTGAAAAAGAAACGTTCCGGGAACGACAGCTTCTGGTTGATCGGTCAGCCGGATGTAAAGGTCAGGAGAATAAACAAAGGAGACGACAAAGGCAAATACCAGGTTGAAGTGCTGGGTTTTGATTACTATAATCCTAAAACTGGCAATGTGGAATCGGGAAGCAAAAACAATATTGCCATGTGGATGCTGGACACCAATTACGACGGACGCAGCTTATTCCCCACCCAGGTGTTTTTCCCAATGGCCGGAAGCGGCGGCGGGTGGGAAAAACTGGCCAGGAGTCTTAAGGCTGAGATTGATCCCGAAAGAATCGAGGCTTTTAGAGGAACTGTCAGCCTGCCCTTTGATGCAGGTGCTCACCGGACGGTGGCGGTAAAAATCATAGACGACAGAGGTATCGAGAGCCTGCGTGTCATCAGGCTGTAAGGAGGAAATATGTCTGGTCAGAAAGTGATTGATAAGCTTATTATTAATTCACCATACGAGGAGCCGAAGTTCTATTGGCATTATGACAGAGAAACAAGGACTTTTGAAAAACGCGAAGGTCGAAGGCCTGCAGGATATGTTGTTGCTTCCGAAAGCAGCAAGTCCTTTGACGACCCGGGTGTTTTTGTGCCCATCAAATTAGTAAACGAAATCCGTCCCAGGGTGAAAAAATGGCGGGAAGAGGGTTATCCGGGTGTTACAGGCATCACAAAGAGGCTTCTTTCCTATTGGAATGATCCGGAAGAAAGATTGGACAGGCGCTTTTTCTTCTGCCAGCTGGAAGCCATCGAAACCCTTATATGGCTTGTTGAAGCACCTGAAGCTGAAAAAGTGGGAATCCACATTCCGTCAGACGGAGGAGAATTTAGAAGGATTTGTTCTAAGATGGCCACAGGTTCGGGCAAGACCATTGTCATGTCAATGTTGATTGCCTGGCAGGTATTGAACAAGGTCTCAAATCCCCGGGATGTGAGGTTTTCCAAAAATGTTCTTGTTGTGGCACCCGGCCTAACGGTAAAAAGTAGGCTCAGTGTATTAAATCCTTCGGATATCAACAATTATTATGAAGTCTTCAATATTGTTCCTCCGGGCTTGATGGATTCTTTAAGACAGGGAAAGATTCTGATTACCAACTGGCATGCTCTTGCCTGGGAGGATGAAGAGAAGCTGAAGAAAAAGAAAAGCGTTGACAAGCGCGGAGCCAAGAGCGATGAGGCATATGTCAGGGAAGTGCTGGGGGACATGGCCAATGCACGGAACATAATCGTAATTAACGATGAGGCTCACCATGCATGGCGCGTGAACCCTGAGTTGAAAGCGAAAAGGGAGTTTAAAGATCAGGAGGCCAAGGCAACGGTCTGGATAGGCGGACTGGATCGTATACACAGGGCAAGGGGAATCCAGTGCTGTTTTGACCTTTCGGCAACGCCTTTTGCACCTTCCGGAAAAAAAGCCCAGGAAGAGGCAATTTTTGGCTGGATTGTCAGCGATTTTGGTTTAAACGATGCCATTGAATCCGGTTTGGTCAAGACGCCCAGAGTTGTCATCCGTGACGATTCTGTCAGGACATCCGAACTAAAATCAAGACTATATCACATATATATGGACCCGGACGTAAAAGACGATATCAACAGGAAGGCACAAGAAACCGAGCCTTTGCCGGACTTGATTATAAACGCTTATTATCTATTGGGAAAAGACTGGCTGGAGACAAAAAAAGAGTGGGAAGCTGCCAGTCACAAGGTACCACCGGTGATGATAACAGTCGCAAACCGAACCGAAACATCTTCAAGAATTAGACATGCCTTTTTACATAATGAAATCATGATACCGGAGTTGTGTGTTCCAGAAGGAATCCTTCAGATAGATAGCAAGGTTTTGGACGAAGCGGAGGCTTCCGATGAAGAAATCACACTTGATATGGATGGTTATGATGAAGAGGATGATAATGTTTCTTCCAAGAAGATGACAAAAAAGCTGCAAGCTGAACTACTGAGGAAAATGGTTGATACAGTTGGACAGGCCGGCAAACGGGGTGAAAAGATTCAAAATGTTATTTCAGTAGGAATGCTGTCAGAAGGTTGGGATGCAAAAACAGTAACCCATATCATGGGACTGAGGGCCTTTTCCAGCCAGCTTCTATGTGAACAGGTTGTAGGGAGAGGACTTCGCAGGGTAAGTTATGATATTGGTCCTGACGGGCTTTTTGAACCGGAATATGTTAATATTTTCGGTGTGCCTTTCACCTTCCTTCCTCACGAAGGCGGAGAAGGTACACCACCGCCACCGCCGAAGCCAAAAACAAAAATTGAGCCGGTACAGGAGAAAATGGAGCATGAAATTGTCTGGCCCAATGTTGTCAGGATTGATACCGTTTATAGGCCAAAATTAACACTTGATTTGGATAGGGTGGAGCCCATTGTATTGGATCCTTATGAAAGCATTACCGAAGCGGAATTAGCTGCGATTATTGCCGGCAAGCCTAATCCCGCCGTTTTATCGGATATTGACTTGAAAAGGATAGCTGAAGAAACCAGGACACAGACAATTATTTTTAAAATGGCATCAAAGATTTACAATATCGAACAACCCGCTTGGAAAGGCAGCAAGGAGCTTTTCTTAGCCCAGCTTATACGAATTGTCGGTGAGTTTATAGAATCTGATAGGATTGTCATGTTAAACGAGCGTTTTAGTGCTTCGGATGAACGGCGCAAAGTATTGATTATCCTTAATATGAATAAAATTATTCAGTATATCTGGAATGCTTTAAAAGCCGAAAACAGTGAAATGCGGGTGCCGGTATTTGACAATGTAAATCCCATACGTTCTACGTCTGATATGAGAGCATGGTATACCAGCAAACCTACCGAGTGGACAAAGAAATCTCATATAAGCCATGTAGTTGTTGACAGTACATGGGAGGCTACTGAAGCTTATATCATAGATAAGCACCCAAAGGTGAAGTCCTTTGTAAAAAATGACCATTTAGGATTTTATATTGTATATAATTACCAAGGTGTCATACGGAAATATTATCCGGATTTTATTATTAAGCTTGTAAATGGAGAGTTTTTAGTTCTTGAGGTAAAAGGAAAAGAAGATGCGATAGCTAAAACAAAGCATGCCAGCCTTGCCGAGTGGGCGGAAGCAGTAAACACGCATGGTGGATTCGGTAGGTGGAAGTGGGCAGTATCGTATACACCAGGGGATTTAGAAGCTATTTTGGATGTTTTTTAGATTGGGTAGCGTAAAAATACATGCGAATATAATTTATTGCAGGATGCTGAGATGCTACGGAATACTGCAGGGAACTTACCGATAAAGCACGCAAAAATGCAACCATCGACTGGGCGCTGAAAGAAAGTGTTAGAGCAAAGCTGATGGTGCTGGTTAGCCGGACACTGAACAAGTACGGCTATCCGCCGGACAAGCAGCAGCGCGCCGTGGAAACGGTCATGAAACAGGCGGAGAATTTGGCGGATATATGGGCTGAGGGAAATATTTACAAGACAAATCCGGCTTTCGGCCTTGCCAATGTTGCGGAAAAAAGAGAATGAGATTACTATTAAGCCATAGGAGGTGGAAACATGAGCAAAGAAAGGCTTAAAGAAAAATTTGCAGAATACAAAAAAGCGGTAAATAAACTTAAGGAAGCATTGGAAGAAGACGCATCCAATCCCTTGCTTTATGACGGGGTGATGCAGCGCTTTGAGTTTATCTATGAGTTGGCCTGGAAATTAATGAAACTATATCTTGAATCTGAAGGTATCGTAACTGTAAACTCACCACGGTTAGCTTTTAAAGAAGCCTTTGCAACAGGGATTATCACAGAAGGTGAAACCTGGATAGACATGATTAACGCCCGTAATCTGACCGTTCACACATATAACGAGCAAATAGCCAAAGAGATTTACGACAAAGTGAAAGATAAATACCATCCCGTGTTCCTTGCTTTTGCTGACAAGATGGAGGAGAAAATCAAATGAATTTTGGATTGCCGGAACAAATTATCCAAGGGATAATAAAAGAACTGCAAAAAAGAGGAAATGTGACCAGAGCAATAATTTTCGGCTCCCGGGCCCGGGGGGATTACAGATATAATTCCGACATTGATTTGGCCGTTTACTGCGTCGGGAAACTTCCGCCCGGATTGTTGCTGGATCTGGACGAAGCGGCGGGTATCTACAAAATCGACGTCATAGATATGAACGGTCCCCTGGACGAAAAACTGCGCCGGATAATCGAAGAACAAGGCGTGGAAGTTTATTACCGGAGCTGAATAAATAAAAACCAGAACAAAAGGTAATAAAATGATATTTGCCAAGAATACCCCAAACTGTGTAGGAGTGGCTATTTATGGTGACTTCGCGGATTTTGAAAATCTTTATGAAGCATTACATATCATCGTAGGAAACGAGGATGAATTCGTTGAATGTGATGCTGCCCGCATAAGGGTACTAGGCGTTTGTTACGATATCCGCCATGCCATGATGGGACACCGTGAGATAGAATTTGTAGATAACGGCCTCGATGAAGAAAAGAAAAGATACATGTCGGTGCTGGCTCCGGATAAGAACGTCTATCTGAAGATATATGTTTTATGGCCCGAGATGTTGTTTGTCACTATGGCGCTGAATGAATTTCTGGAGCTTTATGCTCAAAAACTGGCCAAGAAGAAATATAGCTACGATTTATTTACAGATCATAAAGTCATTTGGGACAAGCACATCGCCAAAGTACGCATGTTGCAAGCCGCTGTAGCTGATTGCCTGAAACAAACCGTATCAGAAAACGTGTATGCAAGAATGTTAAACACATTAAACGGCAGATATGTATATGTGGACAGATACATAACCCAGTATCTGGACATTCTTAACGAACGATTCATAAAAATGAACAAGGAAAAGCGGCTGAAGAATTTATCCAATATAGCAAAGCGGATTGCAGAGAGGGGGCAGGAATACCGAGATTTAGAGTCCGAGCTCATGGAAGAGGCTAAGCGAAATAACTGCAGTGTGGATGATTTAAGACTGGAGCTGGATTTTCCCGATGATATTGAGTGGTAAAGAGATAAAAGACAGTGGAGAGGGCTAAGACATGTCTGAGAGAGGTTGGGAATTCCCATGGGTATTCTGAGCGATATCGGGTATAACAGGCAGTAGCCGTTTGCGAGTGAACAGTTTTTTAAAATTGCATTTTGACACATAATGACATCTTCTTTTTTCTTCGATATAATTTCACTATCAGGCGTAAAACGAGTAAACGAGGAGGTGAAAACATGAAAGAGCAATACATGCGTTTTGGCGATTTCATCAAGAAAAAACGCCTCAGTGACCCCAGGGAACTGACCCTAAAAGACATGTCTGAGAGATTGGGAATGTCCATAGGCATGCTAAGCGACATCGAGAACAACCGGAAAAAGCCCTTTGACAGCGATAAGATTGAGAAATTTGCAGAAATACTGGGCCTTTCCGAGGAAGAAAAGGCAAAGATGTATGACCTGGCAGCAAGGGAACGCAATCAAATCCCGGCAGATCTAGAGGATATAATGCTGTATGACAACATCGGCGAAATGGCAAGATTTGCCTTGAGACAGTCCAATGCCGGGGTTGTTACCGAAGAAGACTGGAAGAAGTTTATCCTGTATATTAAAACCCGAGTTTGGCGACAAATATTTCCATGCCAATGGTGACAAGGGTTCCTGGTT
>JANLFJ010000049.1 GCA_024655825.1 Peptococcaceae bacterium
TGCTTGATTTGCGATTAGAAAATCATAAAAATAGCTTACATCGCAAAAAGCTCGGAAGAAAATAGGTATTGACCCGACCGCATATATGTTATAAAATAATCTCTGTCTCCGCAAAAAAGAGGGCCTATAGCTCAGCGGTAGAGCAACCGGCTCATAACCGGTTGGTCCCTGGTTCGATCCCAGGTGGGCCCACCAATTTAGAAGTTAAAAGTGAGAGGTTAGAAGTGAGAGGGTTTCTCACCTCCCACCTCCCACTTCTCATTCGGGCGATTAGCTCAGCTGGGAGAGCGCCTGCCTTACAAGCAGGATGTCGGCAGTTCAATCCTGTCATCGCCCACCATTTAAAAAAACGCCCTGTCTGTTTGGACGGGGTTTTTTATTTTATAAAACTTGATTTTAAATTAAGGAAACAAATGTAATATTTTGGTATAATAAAAATGATCCTGTTAACCCGGAGATATTTGGGGAGGTTGATTTTATGCACCGTCCTGTCGTTATGGGTAAAAACGGCCTAGTGACAACTGCTCATCCGCTGGCTTCCCTGGCCGGACTGGATGTCCTCAAGGAAGGTGGGAATGCATTTGATGCCGTGATTGCGGCTAACGCGGTTTTAGGGGTGGTTCATCCCGGCAAGTGCGGAATCGGCGGCGATGTTTTTTATCTCCTTTATTCATCTGAGCAGAAAAAGGTGTTTTTTCTTAACGGGAGCGGGCGTTCTCCTCTCGAAGCCAGCATTGAAACAGTAAGGGCGCGCGGGTATGACCGCTTCCCGAGACGAGGAGTCCTTTCCGTGACAGTGCCGGGTTGCGTGCATGGCTGGAGCGAGCTGTGGAAAAGGTTTGGCAGCATGCCTTTTGAGCGTTTGCTTCAGCCGGCGGTTTACTACGCCAGGGAAGGGTTCCCCTTAAGTCACCACATGGCGGGGTTCGTGCGGGAAAACAAGGAGATAATCTGGCAGGACGGCTACTTGCGCCAGTGTTTTATACCCAGGGGTCGCCCGGCCGGGCCGGGTGACGTCGTTTGCCAGGAGCAGCTTGCCAAAACCCTTGAAGCCATTGGAAAAGAAGGCGCAGGCGTGTTTTATAAAGGAGAAATAGCCAGGAAAATACACCATTACATGGAAAGGAAGAACGGACTGCTTACCCAAAAAGACCTGGAACTCCATTCATCAACCTGGGGGGAACCTCTCCAGATCACTTACGGGGATTACCGTATTTATCAAACACCGCCTAATACACAGGGGCTTGCCGTGCTGCTGGGCTTCAATATCCTGGAGGGTTTTGACTTGACCGCCATGGGCTGCGACACGGCAGAGCTGATCCATTGCCTGGTGGAAGCCAAAAAGATTGCCTACCAGCACAGGGACCAGTATATAACAGACCCGGACTTTGTTCCCATCGAATATGAAGACATACTGGACAAGCAGTATGCGTCGCGGCTGCGCACGCTTATTAATCCAAACTTCGCGGCCTCTGTCTATGAACAAGAAGAACTACACACAAACACCACCTTTTTTGCGGCCGCCGACCGGCAGGGCAATGCCGCGGCGGGGATTCAAAGCCTCTATGCTCCTTTCGGCGCGGGCTGCACCGTCGATGAAACGGGTATAGTATTACAGAACCGGGGTAGTTGTTTTTCCCTTGACCCCACCCACATCAACCGCCTGGAACCTCACAAGCGAACTTTTCACACGCTGACTGCCAGCATTGTCACGCGAGACAATTTGCCCGTGATCGTGTTCGGGGCATCGGGCGGCAACGGCCAGCCGCAAACCCACCTCCAGGTTATCACCAGGCTCCTTCATTTCGGTTTCAACATTCAGGAGGCGATTGAAGCGCCGCGCTGGCTGCATGGGTCCATGTATTTCGGCGACAACAACGATTACCTGAATATGGAAGGCCGGTTCCCGCTGGAAACGGTGGCCAAGCTGGAGTCCTGGGGTCACAAGATCCGGATGATGGACGACTGGGCATCTGCAGCTGGACAGGCCCAGGGAATTGTTATAAAACAAGAAAGCGGCGTTTTTGCGGGAGGCGCGGATCCCAGGACTGACGGTTATGCTGCTGCGTATTAAATTAACGACTTCCGCTGCCGCTGCTTTAAAAAGGACAGGATGAAAGATGGTCATGATAAAGATTTCCAAAAGACTGCAGGCTCTTGCCCGGCTGGTTCCAGCTGGAAGCCGGGTCGCGGATATAGGGACAGACCACGGTCTTTTACCGGTCTACCTTGTTGAGGAGGGCGTTTCTCCCCTGGTGATAGGCGTTGATGTTCACCGGGGGCCGTATGAGACGGCCTGCCGCAATGTGCGGGCTTGCCTGCCGGCAGGCGCGGTTGACCTGCGGTTGGGTGACGGGCTAAACCCGCTGCAGCCGGGGGAAGTCGATGTCGTTATTATTGCCGGTATGGGAGGCGCAGCAATGAGGGAGATCCTGGCGCAAGCGCCGGAAGCGGCGGAGGGTTTAACGAGATTGATACTCCAGCCCATGAACGCTTCGGAGGCGATTCGCCGCTGGCTTTATGAGCATGGATGGGTTATTGTCGAGGAGGACCTAGTCAGCGAAAAGGGGCAGGTATATGAAATCATGGCTGCCGAAAAAGGAGAGGCCCCCTCTTTAAGTGAGGAGGAGGCATGTTTTGGACCGCTGCTCATCAAAAATAAGCACCCGCTGCTGGCCCTGGTCCTGGCAAAAGAGCTTTCGTCCTTGCAGGAAATAATCAGCCGGCTGGCGAATTCAAAAACTGACGAAGCAAAAGAAAAACGCCGCCGGCTTGTTGAAAGGGAAAATATGATAAAGGAGCTGCTGTTATGGCTGTCAGCTGTCAAAGAGTGATCAACATTTTGGAGGAGTTTGCACCGCTGGAGCTGGCTCAAGATTGGGACAGCATCGGCCTGCAGGCGGGTGACCCGGCCCAGCCGGTTAGCAGGGTCTTCCTTTCTCTCGATCTCACACCGGCTGTGCTGGCCGAAGCATCCGACGCCGGGGCGGACCTGCTGGTTGTCCACCACACACCATTTTTCAGACCCCTGCAGAATTTCAGAATGGATCAACCGGCCGGGCGCCTGCTCGCCGAAATAATTAAAAGAGGGATGGCCCTTTACACCGCGCATACAAACCTGGACGCAACGTGGGGCGGGGTGAACGACATCCTGGCCAGCAAACTTGATTTGCGGGAGACGGCGGTGCTTTCCGCAGGCTGGAAGCAAAAGCTTTACAAGCTGGTTGTTTTCGTTCCCCACGACTACCTCGAGCAGGTGAGCACAGCCGTTTCCCGGGCTGGGGCTGGCTGGATCGGCAATTATTCGGACTGCACCTTCAGGGTGCGCGGCACGGGAACCTTTCGTCCACTGGAAGGCACGAACCCGTTTATCGGGAGCCGGGGCAAACTGGAAGAAGTTGAAGAAACACGGCTGGAAACTATAGTTTCCGAAGAAATCCTGCCCCGGGCTGTCGGGGCCATGATAAAAGCCCATCCATACGAGGAAGTGGCTTACGACTTGTATCCCCTGACCAACGAGGGCAAGACGGCGGGCCTGGGGAGAGTGGGCCGACTGCCCTGTCCCATGACTCTGGCTTCTTTTGTGGAAAAGGTCAAGGAAAAACTGGCCGTTAACACGGTCCGCTGCTGCGGGCCGGCCCAGAAAATAGTCGAAAAAGTCGCAGTCTGCGGCGGAAGAGGGGCTTCCTACATGCACCAGGCGCTTCTGGCAGGCGCTCAGGTGCTGCTGACCGCCGATGTGAAGTACCATGAAGCCCAGGAAGCGCTGGCCTGTGACCTGGCGCTGGTGGATGCGGGACATTTCGCCACCGAAAACCCGGTTATCCAGGCAATGGCCGGTATCATACGAAATCAACTGGCGCAAGAAGGGGTAACTGTAATGGTATCACAAATCTGCACCGACCCTTTTTACTATTTATAAGGGATGGGTTAGGAAAGGCGGAGAAAAAATGGAGCAAGAGAAGCTTATCTGGCAGCTTCAGGAATTTGTGCAAGAAGAGTACCTTTTGAGGAAAAAGAGCGAATTAAAGCCTTTAGTCGAACATTTGAAAAAGCTGCGGGAAGACATAAAACGGGTTGAAGCGGAGGCTGACGGACTGCAGCGGCAGGCTGCGGAAACGGAGCGCAAGGCGCAGGAGTTGGAAAAGAAGGTCAGCCTGATCAACAAGCAGATAAAGGGCGGCAAGGAAAAACTTTACGGGGCGAAAGGCAGTTCCCTCAAAGAACTGCTAAGCCTCCAGCAGTCTGTTCTGAAAAAAGAGTCCGAAGCCGAAAAGGGAGAGGTTCTATACTGGGAGATGTTGAAAAAGGCGGAAGAATTGAGGAGCGGTCAAAAGCAGGCGCGGGAAGCGATCAAGCAGCTTAAGAGAGAATACAACGATAATGTCAAGGTTTACAGGGAAAAGCTGCAGCAGATAGAATTGAAACTGGCTGAAAACAGGCTTAAACAGGAAAAAATCAGGGAGAAGCTGAAGCCTGAGGTGCTGAGCTTTTTTCAGGAAGTGGAAAAAAAGTTTCCCGGCAACCCGGTGGCCGTAGTTAAAGGAGGGGCCTGTTCCGGCTGTCATATAGCCATGCCGTCCATCCTGGTCGGCCGTATCAGGGAAGGCGGGAAAATATACCGCTGTGAAAACTGCGGGAGGATCCTGATTAATATTCTTGAATATTAATCATATATTAAAGACGAGGAGGCACATCGATGAATACGCCGTGGAAAACAGACAAATGGTTTACCAGCCCGTGGAATTTTGTGGAAGAAGTGAGGCGAACACACCAATTTGCAGGGAAAATAAAGTTTCACGATGTCTCTTTACGTGATGGCGAGCAGCAGGCCAGGCTGGTATTCAACAAGGACCAGAAGGTCGCCCTGGCCGAAAAGCTGGCCGAGATCGGCATTCACAGGATCGAAGCGGGAATGCCCGCCGTTTCCAAGCAGGATGCCGAAGCAATCAAGGAAATAGTAAAAAGAAACCTGGGCCCGGAAATTTTCGCTTTTGCCAGGTGCATGAAAGAAGACGTTAAACGGGCCGTGGACTGCGGCGTCCAGGGGATTGTTGTCGAAATACCTTCCAGCGAACACATCATCAAATATGCTTACAGATGGGAGCTGCAGAAAGCGATCGACCTTTCCATTGAGGCGACGCTTTTCGCCAAGGAAAACGGGCTTTATACCGTGTTCTTCCCCATCGACGGGAGCAGGGCGGAGATGGGCTGGTTTTTGGACCTCATTGAAAAAGTGGCCAAAGAAGGGCACATGGACGCCCTGGTGTGCGTGGATACATTCGGCGGGCTGGCGCCCAGCGCATCCGCCTATATGATCAAAAAAGTAAAGGAACGGATCAAGGACAAACCAATCGAGGTTCATTTCCACGACGACTTCGGCATGGGAGCGGCCAATACCGTCCTGGCACTGGCAGCCGGCGCCGATGTGGCTCATACCACCATCTCGGGAATTGGCGAGCGCGCCGGCAACGCCCCGTATGAAGACGTGGCCTTGACGCTGCTCACCATGTACGGTGTCGATACGGGACTGAAATATGAAAAAATGTACGGCCTGTCCAAATTCTTGAGGGAGATGTGCGGGCTGCAGGTCCGGCAGAACAGGGGGATCATCGGTGATGACATCGGCAAGATTGAATCCGGAATAATTGCGGAATGGTACCGGAATGCAAAAGATGTCGCCCCGCTGGAGCTCTCGCCGTATCTCTATTCTTTGACCGGGCATCCAGACTTTGAGCTGGTTATAGGCAAAAACAGCGGCCTGCCAACTGTGGAGATTTACCTTGACCGGCTGGGTTTAACCGCCAGGGATGACGACCAGAAAATGGAGATACTGCTCGCCGTCAAAGAAAAATCCTTTGAAAAAGCGGGGCTGTTAACAGTTGAAGAGTTTGCCGAGATAGCGAATAAGGTTTTGCAGAAAAACTGGCCTAAATAACGGCTGTCTCACATTTCTCTTAATTGCCCGTCGGGGTTGATGCTTTTTAGCCTTCGCCAGAGGGTTGTGGTGCTGATACCCAGTATGCGGGCGGCTTCAGACTTATTGCCGTTTACTTTTTGCAGCACTTCCTTTATGCTTTGCATTTCGTATTTCCGCAGGATCCCTGCTTCGCTTTTTGCTCCGTTTATCAAGGTTCTGTATTCGCTTTGCAGTTCGGAGAGCTGGTTATTGTTCAGTTTATCCTGCAGTAGTTGTTCCACGGTTTTTTCATCAATAACCGGCTCCCTGTCCGTAAAAATAACCAGGCTTTCCATGAAGTTCTGAAGTTCCCGGACATTTCCCGGCCAAGAATAAAGCTTAAGCAAATTCAAGGCGCCTTTTGACATTGTTTTCAGGGGTATTTTATTTGTATGGCAGTAATGCCTGATAAACCAGTTGCACAAGTGCGGGATGTCCTCTATTCTTTCCCGCAGGGAAGGAAGTTTTATTCTTATAATATCGAGACGGTAATAGAGGTCTTCCCGGAATTTCCCCTGTTTGACCATCTGGCCAAGGTCTTTGTTGGTTGCGGAAATAATCCTGATATTGACAGGTATAACACGGTCGTCGCCAATCCTGACGACCTCTTTTTCTTGAATTACCCGCAAAAGGTGGCTCTGCACATTTAAGGGTATGTCGCCGATTTCATCAAGAAATATGGTGCCCATGTGAGCCAATTCAAACAGTCCAGCCTTGCCGCTTTTTCTCGCTCCGGTGAACGCCCCGTCAACATATCCGAACAATTCGCTTTCCAGGATGTTTTCGGGCAAGGCTGCGCAGTTTATGGCGACAAAGGGCCCGTTTTTTCGTGGGCTCGCATTGTGTATGCTTTGGGCCATCAGTTCTTTGCCTGTTCCCGATTCTCCCGTTATCAGGATTGAGCTGTCGGTTTGAGCGATTCTTTTGGCGTAAGCCAGGATCTTTGTCAGGCGGCTGTCGTATGTGAGGATGTGATCAAAGGTGTATTTGGCTACCAGCCCTTTGGCATATTGTTCCCGCCTGATGCGTTTTTCCAATTCTTCAATTCTTGTAATGTCCTGGAAGGAAACAAGGCCGCCCAGTTTAGCCGACCCTAAAACCAGGGGAATATAATTGGCGATTATTTTAGTGTCGCTTATGCTGTCATATACCTGGAAGGACGGTTTCCCCGCCCGGACTGTCTTCTCTAATTTTGGCAGTAAATCCTTAATGGCCAGTTGGCCGGCATGTTCATTAAGGCGGGTTTTTTTGAGAAACATATTCTTGGCCGCAGGGTTCATATAAACGACCTTTTCGTTGTTATCCACGAACATAATGCCTTCGCTGCTGTGCTCGGTTATGGCCTTGAACTGCAGGTATCTTTCCGACTCGATCGCTTTCATTTCAGCCAGCCGGCTGGCTTCAAGCACGGCCCTCTTAATTGACTCGATGCCGCATTCGATCAGTATTCCCTTGAGTCCCAGCTCCCGGGCGGTTTTCACTACGGCTTCTCCACCCATAAATACCTTGATGTTGTTGGTAGTATATGCATTGTGGATTATTCTTTTAATGTCGTTGTATTCTTTAAATTTCTCGATATGAAGAGTGTAACCGAAAAAAACATAAGGGCCTTCAAGTTCCTTAAAAAGGTTTTCGTGACCGACGAACGCAAAGCGGCTGTCAAACTGCTTGGCTTTTTCCACGGTCTTAATCAGATCAACACCGGAAAAGACAATCTGCACAACGGGCGTTTTTAATTCTGTTTCGATAAGATAAGCTGTCGCGCCCCGGCTGATGAAAACCTCGCTCCCGCAAGTGAGAGCGCTGCGCGCTGCTTTAACGCCCTCCTCCAGGTTTCCTTCGTAGACATCCAGTATGCCTTCGAATTCACTGGAAACCCTTTTGGCCAAGGCGGCTATTTCGGAGTTGGGAGCAATCAAACCAATTTTTCCTCTTAACCTGCTCATTAAGCTACCCCCTCGTTTGATTTGCCCAGAGACTGGCACCGGCCGTTTCTTAATGAAATGAGTTTTTCATTATGAAAGGGTCTTTTTGTTTATTCTAGCATAAAACAACCGATTTTCCTCAATTTATTTTTGGCATAAAAATTGCTTGAAAATATATTTAAACAAGCAACAACTAAGTAAGGAGGAATTGTAAATGATTTTTGAAAAGACGAGGAAATTTGTTACAAAACTTGGGTTGCCCAGCGGCGACCTGGAAAACCTGCCGACTTCGGGCAAAACCTTTCCCGATGGCGCTCACTACCGCCTGGAAGTGCCAACCGTCAACAGCGCCGAGGCTTTGAAAACGATGATGGAAACCGCGGTAAAAGAAGGCATCGTAATTAACAGGGTTGATGAAACATACGGCTGCTTCAGGCACACTCTTTCCGAATTAAAAGAATACGCTAAAATCTGTGCCGAATACAAAGTTGAGCTTAACATGTCTATAGGTCCCAGGGCGACTTATGATACAAGCGCGACAAGGTTAAGCACCCAAGGCGTTCGTATAGGTTACCGCCTGAGGGGCATGGAGCAAGTGCTGCGTGCCGTGGAAGACGTCAAACGCATGGCTGAAGTAGGCATCAGGGGCGTGCTGGTGTATGACGAAGGCTGCCTGTGGCTGCTCAAACAGATGAGGGATGCCGGCGAACTGCCGAAGAATATGCATTTCAAAGCTTCCGCCCACATGGGGCACGGCAACCCGGCGAGTTTTAAGGTCCTGGAAATGCTGGGGGCAGATTCCATCAACCCCGTACGCGACATGACCCTGCCCATGATGGCCGCTCTTCGCGCCACAGTAAGCGTTCCTCTCGACATCCATACAGATAACCCGCCCGGGTCCGGCGGATTCATCAGGGTTTACGAAGCTCCTGAAATTGTGCGCGTGGCGTCTCCCGTCCACCTGAAAGCTGGCAATTCCGTTATCAGCGGGCACGGCGAACTGACCCACGCCAGCGACGGAGTGAACCTGGCCAAACAGGTGGCAATCGTCAAAGAAATGATGAACCGTTATTATCCGGAATACAAACAAAGTGCGCCCGGCACACCCGATATGGCTATTCCCGAAGTGTAGCAAGGTTTTCTACCCCTTAATACAAAAGGCGGCATTACCCGGTTCCTTACCAGGACCGGGTATTGCCGGTTTTATAAACTGCCGGATGGAGTTTTGCCGGCAGGGATGATACATGATAATATATAATACAATATATAAACACTGCCTTTAAATGTTTAAATGAGGAGTGAATGAGATGTCCAGGATTGTCAGAATCAATATGTCCACCAAAGAAATAACCGAGGCGCCGGGCGAAAAATACAGGCTGTACGGCGGCAGGTCCTTAATAGCCAAGATGATGCTGGATGAGGTCGATCCTGCCTGCGAGCCCCTGGGAATTTACAACAAATTGATTCTTGCGCCCGGCTTGCTTGGGGGGACGGCCGCTTCAAGCGCGAGCCGGCTTTCGGTAGGAGCTAAAAGCCCGCTGACCAACGGGATAAAAGAAGCCAATTCCGGAGGGCTGGCCGCGAACAACCTGGGGAAGCTGGGTATTAAGGCCCTGGTCTTCGAAGGGCTGCCCAAGGATGACAACACTTATGTCCTGTTTGTGAAAAAAGACGGCGTTTCCTTGCAGGTCATGAACGAATTGAAGCGGCTGGGAACTTATGACACCATCCGGAGATTGAATCAAGCCCTTGGCAAAGGTACTGCCGTGGTGTGCATCGGCCCGGCAGGCGAATCCTTGATGCGCTCGGCTTTTGTCGCCTGTTCAGATCCCAATGGAGAGGCGCGGTTTGCAGCCAGGGGCGGCCTGGGCGCCGTAATGGGCAGCAAGGGAATTAAAGCGATAGTTATTGAAAACATCACCGGCAGCCAGGTCGTATATAAAGACAAAGATGCTTTCAACGCGGCGATAAAGGAATACCATGAATCGATGCTCGGGGACCCCAAGATAAAAAATGTAAACCAGCGGATGGGCACAAATGCGATTTTCAAGGCGGTGAATGCCATGGGCGCGCTGCCGACCCGCAACTTCAGGGAAGGATGTTTTGAGTTTGTCGAAAATCTTTGCGGTGAGACGATGTACGAGACAATCCAGAGAAGGGGCGGGGAAGGCAAAACAGCTTTAGCGTGCATGAACGGTTGCATCATCAGGTGCGGCAACATCTATCCCGATGAAAACGGGCGGAAAATCTGTTCCACCCTTCAATACGAAAACGTTGCCCTCCTTGGTTCAAACCTCGGCATGGAAAGCCTGGACTCCGTCGCCAGGTTAAACCACGCGTGCAACGATGCCGGCGTGGATGCCATTGAGATGGGCGCGACTTTGGGACTGGCGGTTGAAGCCGGTCTGGCCCGGTTTAATGACGAAAAAGCTTTGATGCAGTTGATAGAGGAAGTGCGCAAGGCCACGGTTGTGGGAAGGGTGCTGGGAAACGGCGCAAAAGTTACCGGCGAGGTGTTCGGTATAAACAGGATACCGGCGGCCAAAGGACAGGCTTTTCCGGGATACGACCCCCGGGGTCTTAAAGGCAACGGCGTGACATATGCGATGTCTCCCATGGGCGCTGACCACACGGCAGGCAACTGCTTCGGCGCCAGGGGTGAAGTCCCCCCGCTTGGCACCGACAGGCAGGGCGACCTTTCCCGGAACACGCAGATAAAGATAACGACCCTGGACGGTTTGGGTTTCTGCATCTTTTCCCGCAATTACCTGTTTAAAGACCCGGTTATTCTTGCCACCATGGTCAACTCGCTGGTGGGCGCGGAATTGAGCGTGGAAGATATCTGGAACCTGGGTGCCGAAACAATCAAAAATGAGCGGGAGTTCAACATTAAAGCCGGCCTCAGCCCTGCCCAGGACAGGCTGCCGGAATTCGTAACACGGGAGCAGCTTCCTCCGCACAACTCAGTTTTCGATTTAAGCGAAGAAGAAATGCTAAAAGGGGTTGTTTGAGAATAATATGGCCGTGTTCCGGTTTAATTTGACGTTGATCAAAGCAGCCGGCCAAAAAGAACTGGTCGTCTCTCTGGGGGAGCCGGCAGCGCTAACCGAACTTCTGGAAAAGATAGGGATCGCTCCCGGCGAGGTCGGCATCGTTATCAAAAACGGCAAATGGGCGCCCGTTGACTGCCTTGTTGAGGAAAACGACAACATTGAGCTGTTTCCGGTTCTCCAGGGAGGGTAATCCTCCCTGGAGGCACTTTTAAAAACCGCCTGCCGGAGTTTTGCCGGCAGGGATAATGTACCAAGTGTTTTGGAGTATTATAATGCTAAAATAAGGGGTGAATAAAAAGATGGTTATGAAGTTTACCCACTACCGGCCGACAAAAATATTTTTCGGCTCCGGCGGATTCCAGCAGGCAGCCGAACTGGTCACTTCCCTAGGAAAACGCGTTCTCCTTGTGACTGGGCGGAAGGCAATGAAAACGCTTGGTTATACAGGGCGACTGCAAACAGATTTGCAGGGCTTGGGGGCTGTTACATCCGTTTACGACAATATCAGCGCAAGCCCGCTGTCCCGGGAAATAAATGAAGGGGTGGAAAGATTCAGGGAATGGAAACCCCAGGTTATTGCGGCCCTGGGAGGCGGCAGTGTTATTGATGCGGCTAAGGCTATAGACCTGGGTTTGACCACCGGCGAAAAGATTGAGCCTTATTTGCTCGGCGAACGTTCCATCTCTACTGTGGGTATTCCGCTGGTGGCCATTCCCACGACGGCCGGGACCGGATCTGAAGTGAACCCCATCTCTCTTTTAACCGACCAGGCTCTTGAGATTAAAAAAAGCATGCGCCATGAAGGTCTGTTTCCGGCAATCGCTATTGTCGACCCCGCTCTGACTCTTTCTTTAAACCGCGAGATAACTTTGGATACGGGATTTGATGTATTTACCCATGCTGTGGAGACTTATGTGTCGCGGGCGGTGAAAAACCCCTTGGTGGATATGTACTCCCAGGAGGCCATCAGAATGGTAAAGGAATACTTGCCGCGGGTCCTGGAGAACGGGCAGGATTTAGAAGCCCGCAGCCGCATGTCTTATGCCAGCATGATAATGGGCATCAACCTGGCAAATTCCAGCGCATGCTTGCCCCACCGCCTGCAGTATGGCGTCGGTATAAAAACAGGCACAAGTCACGGTGCGGGATTAAGGGCGCTGTATCGCAGCTGGCTGGATAAAGCCTATGAGTACGCTGCGGAGAAATTCAACCGGGTGGGGCAAATATTGTCAGGCCGCAGATGTGAAAACAAATCCGATTTCATGTCAGCGTATGACAGCTTTATAGATAGCATCGGGGCCCATTTAACCCTGGCTGACTTGAAAATCACGGAGGATGATTTACCCTGGCTGGTCGGCAAGGTGGTTGGAGGGCTCAATAATGACCCGGCGGGAGAAGCGCCGGACATTGTGAATAGAATTTACCGTGATGCTCTTTGACAGTTGAATCTTATTTTGTAAAGGTGGCCGTTGTATAAAACATGGTGGGCATAATTGCGGGCTTTTGTCTGTTTATTGTGTTGATTTGCCTGAGAATAAACATAATTTTTGTTGCGCCTTTATCAGCGGCTGTGATAGCCGTGTTGAATAGATTAGATGTGACGGACATCCTGAATAAGGCTTATGTTGGCGGTGTAAGCGTTTTTGTCCAAAAATTCCTTTTGATTTTCCTTCTTAGCTCTTTACTGGGTAAGATAATGGTTCTTTCAGGGGATGCCCGGATTATAGCCCGGTTTATCACCAAATATTTTGGACCCCGATGGGCCGCTGCCGGAATCATGTTTGCGACAGCCTTGATCTCCTATGGCGGGCTTAGCGGTTTCTTATTGATCTTTACAATATACCCCATTGCCAGTTCAGTCTTTGCCAGGGCGGGCCTGCCGAAGTCCCTGACCATTTCTTGTATTTCCGCCGGCAATGTTCTTTTGGGAATCCCCGCGCCCGGGAGTTCACAAATACACAATTTTATTTTGATGGATTTTTTTCAGACAACTGCAACCGCAGGAATGAAGGTTGGTCTTACAGGCGTGCTTTTCAGCACATTATTTGCTGTTGTTTATCTCCAGCGCAGGTCAAGTAAGCTTATAAACATGCGCGTGAACATGGGTGAAGATTTGCCGGACGGCAGTGAAACAGGTTTGTTTATAACAGTTTTACCTCTGCTTACGGTTGTCGTGTCGCTTGCGGTTTTAAATATTGAACCGGCCATTTCCCTTGCGCTTGGGGTGCTGGTTTCGCTGGTTAAAAACATTAAAAAAATAAGTTTAAGGCAGGCAATAAATGAGAGCGCCGGCGATGCAGTTGGCCCAATGCTGTATGCCGCGTCCGCAGCGGGGTTCGGCGAGGTTTTATCAGAAACGCCCACCTTTTCGGATTTTATGAGTCGGATTATTAAAATGCCGTTAAATCCATACGTGCTGGTGGGGATTATGACAAATATCTCGGTGGGACTTCTGGGTTCGGCCTCCGGGGGTATTTTACTTACCCTCAGCACTGTTGGCGACCAAATCAAGCAGCTGGGGGATCCTGAGGTACTGCACCGTATTATGCTCCTTGCTGCCACCTGTCTTGATACTTTGCCCAATAACAGTGCCTACCTTGCTATGCTGGCGTATACGGGTTTAAAGTTAAGGGAGACATATTTCGATTATTTTATGGTTACCGTGGTGGCCCCGTTAATAGGTTTAACGGCGGCCATCATATCATTACGGATTATTTCATTATGAAAAATCGAATTACGCAAATTGCAAAATGAAACGCAGGCGATTTTGTAAATCCTTATTTTATTAGTATTTCTTAATGGCACAAAAATTGCAATTTTAAATCATGCAAGTAATTTAAATATTAATATCAAATAAGCATAAACGTAATCTGAGGATTTAAATATTTTGTTATCGATCATTTATATATTTTTACTATAAAAGGAAAAAAGGAGCGAACTTTTTATGGCAAGGAAATTGACGGTGAAGGCTAAAGACGTGGAAGGTGTAAAGAGGATACCGGCGCGTGAATCTAAACTGTTGTTATCGGAAGCGACGGTGGGAGTCAAAAACATGTCCATGGGTTTCAACATAACCGAGGTCAACAGCATGATTCCTGAGCATGCCCACGAGACGGAAGAAGAGGTGATGTTCCTGATCAGTGGGCAGGGAATATTTGTGGCCGGGGAAGAGGAGTTTGAATTGGTTCCTGAGACGGCTTTTTATGCTCCGCCGGGAGTAAAACACAAGGTTATCAACACTGGAAATGAGCCCTTGAAGATTGTTTGGGTCTACTCTCCGCCGCTTGCCGACCACAAGAAAAAATGAGCGAAGGAGCAGCAGGCATGAAGGCGGCGCTTTTGTATAAAAGCAGGGATTTGCGCGTTGAAAAGACAAGTCCGCCCTGCATCTCAGACGGCGAGGTGCTTATTCGCGTAAAAACTGCAGGGTTATGCGGTTCGGACTTGCATCGCTATCTTGGAGACCGGCCGGTTAAATACTACCCCATGATTTTAGGCCATGAATTCTTCGGCATTGTAGAAAAAGTGGGAAAGGATGTGCAAAAATTTAAAGCCGGGGACAGGGTGGTGGCCAACCCGTTTTTTACCTGCGGGAGCTGTAAATTCTGTTTGAGCGGCCGCAGAAACCTTTGCCGCAGCCGGTGGAATATCGGGATTGATGCCCCGGGGTGTTTTGCGGAATTTGTCAAAGTGCCGGAAAACGCGCTCTGGCTTATTCCTGGTCATGTGCCCGACCAAGAAGCGGTCATGGTGGAACCTACGGCAGTGGTTTTAAGAGCTATAAAGAAAAGCGGCAATTTGCTTGGTAAAACAGTGGCGGTTATTGGCGCTGGGACTATGGGACAGCTTGTTTCCAATTTGGCTAAAAGTGCGGGCGCCGAAGTAATTGTGTCGGATGTGGTGGAGAAGAAGCTTGAGGTCTGCCGGCAAATGGGGGCTGACCAGGTCATCAACGCCGTTTATGATGAACCCGTGGCTGCAGTGAAGAGGCTGACCGATGGCAGTGGGGCGGAAGTGGTCATTGAAACGGCCGGCATACCGAAAACCGTTGAACAGGCCGTCAAAATGGCCCAGCCGGGAGGAAAGGTGGTCCTTTTAGGATTAGCCACGGCCCTTGCAAGCATCAGTCCTATCGACATTGCCAGGAACGAGCTGGAGGTTTTCGGGGCCGTACTTTATGTTGAAGAGTTTGGCGAGGCCGTGAAACTTGTAAGCAAGCGGTCAATCGATTTTGAAAGGATTATAAGTCATGTACTCCCGCTGGACAAATGCCGAGAAGGGTTTGAATTGATGGCGGGGCAGCAAGCGATGAAAATACTTGTTTCTATGGACTGATAATTTATATATGGGGAGTGCGAGGAAAGTGAGCGATTCATTTCGTTTTGTTATGGCCACGGAGATAGTCTACGGCCTGGGCGCCAGCCGGGAAATAGGCGCTGTTGTTCAATCCCGCGGCGCCAGGAAAGCGCTTGTCATCAGCGACCAGGGAGTAAAGCAGGCTGGATTGTTGGAGCCGATTCAGGCTTCTCTTCAAGAACGGGGAATTGTTACGGAGTTGTTTGATGATATTGAACAGAGTTCTTCTGTTTATACGGTGGATAAAGGAGCAGAAATCATCCGGGCACAAGGCTTTGATATTGTTGTGGCCATCGGTGGGGGCAGCGCGATAGATTCGGGAAAAGCGATGGGAGTTGTTGCTGCCAATGGCGGAACATGCCGTGATTACGCCGGAGCGAACAAGGTAAAGGTCCCGCCGGTGCCGGTTATTGCCCTGCCGACTACGGCCGGTACCAGCGCCGAAGTGACAGATGTCGCTGTTATTGCCGACCGCGAAAAACATGCCCGCCTGGGGCTAAGGAGCCCCCTGGTAGTCCCGGCTGCGGCGGTCATCGATCCGTTGTTAACTGTGAGCATGCCGGCGCACGTTACGGCCTCCACAGGAATGGATGCCCTCTCGCATGCCATTGAGTCATATACAAATACGGTTTCCACGGAAATTACGGATGCTATGTCGCTTGAAGCGATAAGGATTATTGGCAGCAACCTGCGCAGTGCCGTGGCCAACGGCAAAAATATAAAAGCCAGGGAAAGGATGACCATGGCCTGTGTCCTTATAGGGATGGCTTACCGTAATACCAGGCTGGGTATTCTTCACGCCATAACCGGCCCGTTCTGCGGTTATTACGAGGTTCCTCACGGAGTGGCCAATGCCGTACTCCTGCCGCACGTGATGAGCTTTAACATACCTGGCAACATGGAGAAATTCGCCAAAATAGCTGCGGCTTTAGGCGTCAATATTGAAAACATGAGCACCCGCCAGGCAGCCCAAAGCTCCATCGAGGCAGTTCAAGACCTCCTGGTTGACGTGGGTCTTCCTTTGACTTTCAAGGACATGAAGCTGGATAGGGGATTACTGCCTCAAATTGCCGCAGAAGCTGAAAAAAGCGGGAATTTGGCTATAAATCCGCGTAAATCGACCAAGGAAGACCTGCTGGCAATATGTGAAAAAGCTTTTTAAGGGAAGGGGTCTAATTATGATTTCCGGTCAATTAAGTGAGTTTATCACTAAAACGGGATATAAAGATTTGCCGGCTGATGTCGTGAAATTGACAAAGGTCTGTTTTCTTGACTGGTTGGGATGTACAATTGCCGGTTCCGTTGATCAGGCCAGCCAAATGTTTCTTCGTCTGGTTCGTGAAGCTGGAGGGACTAAAGAATCCACAGTCATACCCAGCGGCGACCGCACCTCATGCTTGAACGCCGCTTTGGCCAACGGCGCATATTCGCATGTGCTGGAGCTTGATGACATTCATAAGCGGGCCATGTATCATCCAGGTATTCCTGTAATTCCCGCCGCCCTTGCCGTGGCCGAACGTGAAAAGGCGGGAGGGAAAAAGTTAATTGCGGGGATTGCGCTGGGATATGAAACGGGTATTCGCATCGGCGTAGCCGTGAATCCCTCGCATTTCCGGATTTGGCACACTACCGGGACAGCCGGAACATTTGCCGCTGCGGCTGCAGGGGGAAAAATCTTAGACTTGGACAGGGAGCAGATGATAAATGCCCTGGGAAATGCTGGAACACAGGCTGCAGGGCTGTGGCAGTTCAACATTGACGGGGCCATGACCAAGCCGCTGCATCCTGGAAAGGCGGCCATGAATGGGCTTATCGCCTGTCTCCTGGCAAAGCAAGGCTTTACAGGGGCAAGGAACATCTTTGAAGGAGAAAAGGGTTTTGGAGTGGCAACCTCCGAAAAGGTTGATTATGAGTTTATAACTGCAAACCTGGGGAAGAATTATGAGATGCTGGGAATCGGTTTTAAGATCCATGCGGGCTGCAGGCACACCAATTCCCCGGTGGACGGAGCTCTTAAAATTGTGAAAGAACACGATTTGAGTCCTGAAGATATTAAGGAGATAACGATTTACACTTATAAACTGGGTGTGGATTTGACTGGCAAACAATTTCCGACGAACCCGTCTGAAGCAAAATTCAGCATCCCGTACTGTGTTGCCTCGGCCATTTTGTACCGGCGCTGCAGTTTTACCGAATTCAGCCCTGAAAAACTGCGTGATCGCAAGATAAATGCGCTGCTAAAGAAGACCAGGCTGGTTATTGATGAAGAAATAGAAAAGAATTATGCTCAGGGATATGCCTCGATAGTAGAAATTGCCACTGTCAAAGGAGAAAAGTTTTCAGAGAGAACAGATTTTGCCAAGGGCGATCCGGAAAACCCTGTTTCTGTAGATGAAATAGAAGATAAGTTCAGATACCTCGCAGGAACGGTACTGGCCTCGAAACAGGTTGAAACAATTATTGAAACGGTAAGACACCTTGAAGAGGTAACGGATATTAATGAATTGATACCTTTGTTTTGCAAAAATAAGGAAGGATTGGGGAGACAGTGATGTTTAAGCTTATTAAAGGAGGAACCTTGTTTTCTCCTGATGAGCTGGGCAGTATGGATGTTTTGATTGCCGGCAGCCAGATAGTGAAAATTTCCCGGGATATAAAACCACCCGCCGGTTTGGAGACGGAAGTCGTTGATGGGCAAGGAAAAATGGTTGTTCCTGGGTTTATTGACGGTCATGTTCACATAACCGGTGCCGGCGGTTCGGAAGGGCCTTTCTCCAGGACCCAGGATGTAAGCCTGAGCACGCTGGCCAGGGCCGGATTAACAACAGTGGTTGGCACCCTCGGCATCGACAGGATTGGTTTCAGCCTTAGGCAGCTGCTGGTTAAAGCCAGGGCTTTGGAGAAGGAAGGTGTTTCGACATATATTTATACCGGAGCATACCAGCTGCCTGCCGCGACAATTACCGATTCCGTAACCTCGGATTTGGCGCTTATTGATAAAGTGATCGGCGTTAAAATAGCCTTATTTGATCCTTTATCCAGCCACCCAGATAAAGAAACCCTTATCCAGCTTGCAAGCCAAGCGTGGCTGGGAGGAAGGCTCGGCGATAAAGCCGGGGTTGTTCATATTCACCTGGGAGAAACGCCGGGAGACCTTTATACTTTAATAAATATTGCGACGGTGATGGGCGTTCCCCTGAAGATGTTTGTGCCGACACATGTCAACCGCTGTCCCGAAGTTTTTGAAAAGACGATTGACTGCGCCAAAAAAGGTATGGCCGTTGATATCACTTCGCTGCTGAATCCAAGCAGGGGTATCAATAAAGCCATTCCCCCGGCTAAAGCCCTTAAAACACTGCTTGAGGAAGGCACACCGCTTGAAAATATTACCATGAGTTCCGACAGCAACGCCACTTATCCGGTCAAAGACGAAAACGGGATTCTGGAGAGGATGTTCCTGACGCCTGTAGACTCCATAGCAGAAGAGTTAAGAAATGCGGTCCTTGATGAAAAGATTGCCTTAACCGACTTTTTAAAGGTTGTTACCATTAATCCAGCCCAACGCTTGCGCTTAGATGAGAAAAAAGGGAGCATTGCGGAAGGCAAGGACGCCGATATAGTAATATTGGACAAGGACCTGAAGGTTGACACGGTGATAGCGCGCGGGCGGTTGCTGCTAAAGGAAAGAGTGCCTGTAGCCAGGGGAGCTTTCGAGGATGATTACCGTAAAGTGATGAGATAAAAATAGTTATCTAGCGTGAGTTTACGATTTAACTTACACGAAGTGCCCTTAAAGCCTGATTTAATGCCACTTTAACGGAACTGTTATTGTATTACCCAACCTTTATATATTTTAAGATATCAAAAATACTTGCCATTTTTTTCAGCTTCGGCGTTAACTTTGTTTGGGAATAAACCTCCAAGTCCTTTTTTGATTCCCCTTTTTTGGGATAAATTGTAACGACTTGCTTGATTTTTTCCAGCAAAGAAAGCATCTTATTAACACTTAAAAAGATTCCGTTTTCATACAGCATTTTTCTTAGTATCAAGCAAAGCCGAAGCGCTAAAACACAATAAAAAGCATGTACCCTAATCTTCTGATCCGTCCAGTGGTAGAACGGTCTTAAACCCAAAAAACGCGTATTCTTCATCTGCTTGAAAGTGTTTTCGATGTGATATAGGGAACGATATGTGGCAATGATTTTATCCATGGACCAGTCATGG
>JANLFJ010000050.1 GCA_024655825.1 Peptococcaceae bacterium
CACCAAGGTAAGCGCATCGGCCTATTGCAGGAGGCTGAAGTTGCTCGAAAGAGCAAACATATTCCTGTGCGAAAGGAGGGTGAGCGGCTTCCCCCCCGGAATAAATTCCGGGGTTTCCGCCGCGTAGTTTTTATGAAGCCGTTTTTAAAATGGGCAGGCGGAAAGTACCGTATAATTGACCGTATTTGCAAAGAATTAGCTCCTGGTAAAAGGCTTATTGAGCCTTTTGTAGGCTCCGGTGCTGTATTTCTCAACACCGATTACGATAATTATCTACTGTGCGACATAAACAAAGACTTGATTAATTTGTATTTAACATTACAACAAGAAGGCCCTCAATTCATCGAATATTGTTCCGCGTTCTTTACCGCAGAAAACAATAATGAAAACAGATATTACGAGCTGCGAGGCTCATTCAACAGAACATCAGATAAACGGGAAAAGGCCGCGTTATTTTTATACCTAAACAAACATGGATACAATGGTCTGTGCCGTTATAATGCTTCAGGAGAATTTAATTCGCCTTTTGGGAGATACATAAAACCTTATTTCCCTGCAAACGAAATGATGAATTTCTGGAAAAAATCGCAGCGAGCAGAATTTCTATGCTGTGATTTTCGAGATGCTATGGCCCAAGCCGTGCTTGGTGATGTAATTTACTGTGACCCGCCTTATGTTCCCCTTAACGCTACTGCTAATTTTACTGAATATAGCGCTGGCGGCTTTGCAATCGATGACCAGCGGGACTTAGCCAGGTTAGCGCAACAACTATCAGAAAAGGGAATCCCGGTTTTAATGTCTAACCACGACACAGAGTTTATTCGCAGGGAATATGCCACGGCAAAATTAATTACCTTTGACGTGCAAAGGTTCATATCTTGTGACGGTCAAAACAGGGGCAAGGCTTCGGAAGTTTTGGCCTTGTTTGGGGGCAGGTAAAATGACACAGGGAGGTCAAGCCAATATTACAGGAGGTACGCTTGAGCAAACAGTACGGAGTGTTTTAACCAGCAAAGGCTTTCGAGAGGTTCCTTATTTGGAATACACTCGATATGTCAAAAAAAATGGGCAACTCGACGCTGATGATAAATACGGCACCGAGCTATTGCTAAAGAACGCTCAATTCTGTAGTATCTACGGTCATAGTAGCAAGACTGAATTTTTAATGATCTCAAAAAAACATAACATCGAAATAAGAATTGAATGTAAGTGGCAACAAACTTCCGGTAGTGTTGATGAAAAATTTCCCTACACATATTTGAATTGTATTGAAGCAATGCCCGAACAAATAATAATAATCATAATCGATGGTGGAGGGTTTAAGCAGGGCGCAATAGACTGGTTAAAGGCAGCTGCCAAGAATAAATTATATACCACTAATAGAAACAGGAACAAGGAAATAAGGGTCATGAATATAGCAGAATTCATCGCATGGGCCAATTTAACTTTTAAATAGCCCATTCCTGCGAATGTTTTTTATGGGTACGGCGCGGGAAAACCTCGGAATTAATTCCGGGGACGAAAGCGCCGTTCTTGTACTTCGGCAATACACATGGTACAACCGAAAGGAACGCTGCGCCAAGCCTTCGCCTTAGTTATCCAGGGCTGGAGAGTCGCGAGATAGCCGGGAACAGGGTTTCCTGGTTTTTCTTTTCCAATGCCTTTTCTGTAAAAGAATATATTGAGAGGAGTTTTTGCAATGGTCAAGAGGAATACAAAACTCCAGTTTGTCTGTGCAGACTTTTCTTGCAAAGACAACACCATCTTCGACCTAGACGATGATCGCGATGGCATTAACGACCTCGTTGACGACTGCCTGGTTTGGACCGATATTACCTTTTATGGCATTTTTTCGGACGAGCAGTACGATAAAGCCCTGGAAATGGATTACCGTGAATTAGCCAAATTAGGTCGGCTAACCGGCCGCCTGATTTTGTGCAAGTACATACTCCTTGAAGATAGCGATCCCTTTGAGGTTTGTGACGCCGAAAGCGCAGAGCTGGGATATGCGATTTCCGTCTTAACCGATAGGGGCGGCCCGTTGAACCGTAAAACCGGCGATCCTTTTCAGGACGTATTCTACATCCACGAACTCAAGATGGAGAAGGAATATGAAAAAAAATCGTTGAAACGCCGAATCCTCATAGCTCTGCCTAACTTGATTTTTTCTTTCCTTCATGTTTTGCCGGAGATTCTCGCGTGCTGCCCGGCACCGCTGATATGCCCCCTTAGCCCGGCAGAAAGCGAAAGGTACGAAACATTACAGAAAATCGCTTCTCAAAAAATTGAAAGTGCCCTTGGTTTGGGCAATAAAGAACCAGGCAATGTAGTGAAATTCGCAGACTCATACCAGTTTAGCCACGACGAATTGAACCTTGTTCTGGGCAGGGGTGGTCTTGTCCCGTGTCTGGAGAGCAAAAAAACCCTGAAAGAATATGCTTTGTACGAGTCGGCCGGCTTCAAAAAGTTGGGTGACAGCGGGTTGCTGGTCAAACAAATAGTATCGGTTTCGCCCGCCTGATACGGCAAGTCTTTCCCGTTAAAAAGTGTTTCCACGCCTGGGGGGTGTAAAATCCTGAAAAACGTCCTGGGCCTGTGCCCAGCCTGCAAGGACATAGTAAGAGCGGACGAAGAAAAAATCGTCGACCTTTCCGGCCAGTGCTGGCACCACGGCTGCGCCCAGGTAGCTTTGGCCAGAATCCCGGTGCTTGAGCGGGCGCACAAAGCAGCGAGCGTCAATCTCACCCAGGCTTGCGAAAGCCTTTTTTTGTTGCAAGGCTGGCAAATCTTGATGAGGAGGGGTAGCTGGTGGTAGCACCTTACCCGATACCGGACGCAGAAAAGAAAAAGCGAAAAGGCTCTCTCTGGTGTCCCTACTGCGGGGAGTGGAGGATATTCAGGCGCAGGGACGGATACCAGAGATGCGAGGTTTGCGGGATAACCACCAGGGAGTGGTACGTCAAAAAGGCCAACAACCTCTGGGAAAGGGGCAGCGTGAAGCCCAACTGCTGGGGCAGGGACATCTCCCTGGCCGCCGACTAAAAGACAAAGGAGGAATTCTGTGGAGGACAAGCGGTTGATCCCGGTCGAAAAGGGAATGTCCAGGAAGAAGGTAACGAAGAACATGCTGGCGCTGCTCGTTCTGATGACGGCGCTGGCCTTCGTCTACTTCCAGTTCTCGGACGACATCACCCCGCCCAGAGCCGCCGCCTACGACGAGCTGGCCAAAGAATTCGCCCGCTGTCTGGAGAACCACGACTACGCCAAAGCCTACGGGTGCCTCACCAACGCCGACGGGCCGCTGTTGAGCCAGGAGATGTTCGTCGCTGCCATGGTCGCGATGGACGAGCAGCGCGGGAAGATCGGCAAAGCGAGCGCCAGTGTCATCAGCGGGGGTTCCCTGGCCCGCCGGGAGGCCACCCTCACGGTCGAGAGAGGCGGCAGGAAGCACGCCCAGAAGCTGGTGCTCGAAGAAACGGGCGAACCGGGAAAGCCCGACTGGAGGGTTGACGCTAAGGAATCGGGTTTCACTATGGAATATACCCTAACCCTAAAAGGGATGAACGAGAAAGCAGAGGCCGCCGTCAACGGGACGGCGCTCGCCTTCAAGGACCGGACTGCCAAGTTCACCTCGTTCGTTTCGCCCAGGCTCGCGGCGGTGGTGAGCGCACCTTACCACAAGGACGCAACGGTCGTCCTCAGCGACGAAAAGCCTTCCGCCGAAGTCCTGCTCAACGTAACTCCCGAGCTGCAAGCGGAACTGGAAAAAGTCGTCAACGCCTTCTACGAAGCGAGGATAAAAGCCCAGAAGGAGCTTAACATAGACCACTTCAAGGGGATAATCAAAGAGGACTACAACCCCGGCGGCAAGTCGACCCTCTGGGAATGGTTGTCGTCCGAGTTTTTTGCCAGGAGATACGGCAAGAACATCAAGCTGGTGTCGGCCAGGTTCAGCCCGGCCTACTTCAAGGGCAGCGTTCCCAGCCTCGAAGTCCAGGAGAAGTGGGAGGACGACTACCCGAACGTCATCGACCTCTGGAAGAAGCAGTCGCCGATCTACCGGTTCGAGTTTGACGGCAGCAAGTGGTTGATCGTCGGCATCGACGGTTTTGTGCTTTAAATGTTTTTGAGAGGAGGTGGCGTTTTTCCTGGTTTTTGCAATTCTCCGCGGGGAAGGAGGGTAGTTTAGATGCCAAAGAAACTCGTCGTCTGGTTCTGTTTAATCGCTTTCGTGTTCCTGGTTTGTTCCGCCTTCGCCGGCCCGGTCCTGGCGCAGAACGAGAGCAACTTCATCAAGAAGGACTCCCAGGGCCTGCCGGTGATAGACACCGGTTCCGGGCTGCCGACGGTCACCGAAGATCAGGTCGTGAAGAAGGCGTACCGGGTGGTGGGCAGCTTCTACAACATGGTTGCCCAGATCGCGCCTCACATCACCCTGGGGGTGGTGATCATAGCGGCCATAGCCGGGATAATCTTCGAGAGCGCCAGGACGACCATCAAGTGGGCGGTGATCGGCCTGGTGCTGGTGCTCTGGGGGCCGCAGATCGTGGCCTTCATCGTCAATATGCTGAGCGCTTAAAGGAGGTGTGAACGCTTGAAAAACCTAATAACCCGGGTCAAACTGGCGCTTACGGGCGCTTTGTTTTTTGTGTTCGACGCGGCTAAAGCTCTGGCCGAGAACGAAACAGGAAACACCGCGGGAAATACCGGGATGATAAAAGTGGGGGCCGGGCTTGAGCAGAGCGTGACGGCGGATGTCCTGGCGAACAAGATCATCGCCATCGCCGGTGCCATCGGGGGTCTGGCTGGCGCGATCTGTATCGCGATGCTGGTGTACGCCGGCATACGCCTGACCACGGCCACCAACGAAAAGACTCGCGCCGAGGCCAAAGACCACATCAAGCACGCCTTGATAGGCGTGGCCATCGTCGCCCTGGCGCTGTTGGTCGTAGCCTTCATCGTAACGATTCTGAAGGAGTAGGTGGTAGGATGCGAGAATACCCGGTTCCGCTGTCCATCCGCGGCGAGGAAACCCTGGCGTTCAACCTGACTCTGAGGAAGTTCCTGATACTGCTCGGAGGGGTGGTGTTCGGGTGCCTGGCGGCGGGGATAACGTCGCTTCTGCTGGACATCGGCCCGTTCTCCCTACTGCTGGTTTTGCCTACCCTGGGGCTGGCAGCGCTGCTCGCTTTCACCAGGACGAGGAAGGTGGACGCCGACATACCGCTGGACAGGTATTTGATAGCGAGAATCCTGTACGACAGGAGGCCTAGGCACTACCTGATGTTCAGGAAGTAGAGGCGGTCGGGGGCGGGTTGCCGTTCCCGACTTTTCTTTTTGTGAAAGGAGGTCGATGGTCATTTTCCTTTTGATCCTGGAGTTTTCTTTCCTGCTGCTGGCGCTGCTTCTGGCGGGAGCCTTCCTCTACTGGGCGAACAGAAACGCCGGCCGCAAGCGAAACACCTCTCCCGAACCAGGGAGCTTCAAGAAAGCCGCCCTCAACCGGCACGTCGACGAGGTGATCGAAGTCGACGACGTGAAGGACGGCTTGATCTACCGCCGGGGGAGGGTGTACGCCCTGGCCAGGGTGGAGGGGGCCAACTTCTCGGTGATGTCCCCGGGCGAGCAGGACGCCCGCGAACGCGCCCTGGTGGAGATATTCTCGCGGCTCGATTACCCGGTGCAGTTCATCACCAACACCGTGGTCGCCGACACCGTATCCCCGGCGCAGAGGATAGCGGAGGCGGCGAGGGAGATGCCCGAGGGCAACCTCAGAAACTACGCCTTCCTCTACGCTTCCTTCCTGGAGCAGATGCGGGTCGAGCGCCTGGCGATGGCCCAGCAGTCGTACCTGGTGGTCTGCTCCGACGGGCACGACGGGAACCCCGAGAAAACCGTGATCGAGCGCGTGATGCTGCTTGAGTCCGCCCTGCGCGAGCGGGCGGGGATCGTGCTGACGCCCATAACCACGGGGGACGGGGCGATAGACGCCATCCAGAACATCGTCCAGCCGGAGAAGATCGTAAAGCCCAGCAAGCTGGCGCATGACGGCATACCCGAGCCGGTCCACTTCTCGTCGAGGGGGTTTTTCGAGAATGGCACTTTTTAAGAAGGAGCAGAAGGGCAATTACTACGAGGAGCTTTCTTTTCCCAGGCTGAAGGACATCTTCCTTCCCGACCGGATAACCGAGCTGGAGGACTGCCTGATAATCGACGACACCTACTGCCGGGTAATGGTCGTCGACGCCATGCCTGAATTCATCCACTTCGGCTGGCTGGAGGCGATAGAGTCCTACCCGGGCGTCACCGTTTCGGTGTCCTTCTACCCGTACACCTTCGAGGAGGCCAGCAACCGGGTGTCCCGCCTTCAGACCGTCCTCGGGGGGGAGCTGATCACGGCCGAGAAGCAGGGGGATACCCGGCGGCTGGACGTGCTGCAGGAGAAATACTACTTCTACCGCGAGTTCCTGAAGGATATAAACATGCACCGCAACAACCTGGTGGCTGCCACGGTGGTGATACTGGTCTCCGCGTCCAGCCACGAGGAGCTGGTGCGGCGCTGCGGCAAGGTCAAGGACATCCTCGGCTCCACCCGCGCCGTCACCATGTACCTGCGGCAGATCGAGGGGCTAAAATCGATACTGCCCTTCATCCAGCCCTTGCCGGAGTACCACGACGTCACGGTGGCCAACGCCGCCTGCCTGTCTCCGCTGATCAGCACGGATTTTTCCCACCCGTCGGGCATCTTCTTCGGGCGCAACGAGACCGGTTCGCCGGTGTTCCTGGACCTTTTCATCGGGCAGCCGAGGCTTTTCGGGCCGCACATGTTCGTCGTGGGCATGACCCGTTCGGGGAAAAGTTACGCGTGTAAGGGCATAACTGCCCGTTCGGTGGCGTCGGGGATAAAGACCGTCATCCTCGACCCCGAGGGCGAGTACCGGATGCTGGTGGACTACCTGGGCGGCGAGCACGTGAGGTTCCACCCCCAGATGAAGGTGATGTTCAACCCCTTCGACATAGAACCGTCCTTCGACCGGGAAATCGGCGAGCACGTGGACATAGCATCCAAGATCGACGACATAGTATCCCTGATGGCCTTTGTCCTGGAGGGGTACGAGGCGGGCGAGCGGATGACCGCCGAGGAGAGGGCGGTCGCTGGCGAGGCGGTGAGACTGGAGTACGAGTCGAGGGGAATCACCGAGAACCCCGAGAGCCTGTATTTGCCGGGGGGAAGGCAGACAAATGAGGGGTTTGTCGCGGGCAAGTCCTACAAGGAGATGCCGACCATATCCAGCTACGCCAGGAGGTTGAGGGAGATGGGGGCGGAACGACTGGCGAACGTCCTTCAGCCCTTCGTGAAGGGCGGCCCCCAGGGTTTCTTCGACGGCCAGGGAGACCAGGCCCTCAAGGACTCGCCGGTAGTCTGCTTCGACGTGTCGGCCATCGAGAACAAGTTCACCAAGACCTACGTCATGTACGTCATGCTTTCCTGGATATGGGAGCGCTTCATCAAGAAGAACCGCGAGCAGCGAAAGAGAGTAATGGTGGACGAGGCGTGGCTGTTCATGAAACACCGGGACACCGCGAATTTCTTAAGCCAGATCGCCCGGCGGGGGGCCAAGTACAACGCCTCCCTGATGGCCGCCAGCCAGTCGTTCAGGGAGTTCACCACCGAGGAAGGGATAGTGTTCATGAACCAGTGCGACACCAAGTTCTTCCTCAAGCTCCAGCGGGTGGACGCCGAGGCCCTGGGCGGAATCTTCGGGCTGACCCGGGATTTGGTGGAGAGGCTCCAGGGGTTCCAGCGCGGCCAGGGGTTATTAAAGGCCGGGAACGAAAGCGCGGTGGCCTACTTCCAGGGGCTGCCCTTCGAGGAGCACTTCCTGCGCTCCGACCCCGAGGCGGTGCAGGCGCGATGAGGAAGTTTTTCGCGGTACTGCTTTTGTGCCTGGTTTCGCTCCTTCACTCAGCGCCCGTTTTCGCCCTGGATTACTTCTCCGTCTACTGGTCGAAGGTGGGGAAGAAGCCGCTGATAATCTACTGGCAGGGGGCGGACTTCTTCACCGGCGGGAACGCCGACCCCTACGTCACGGTGGAGTACAGACGGGCGAAGGAGAGCGAGTGGAAGGTTTTCGACCAGTACGCCTTGAATTTGCCCAGTCGCAAGGTCGAGGTTCCCGCGGAGGAAACCGGGCTTGAGCCGGGCGGGGTATACCTGTTCAGGGCGTGGCAGAAGGGGGTGGACCAAAAACCCCGGGAGTCGTCGGCGGGTCCTCTGACCGTGCCGGGGGCCGAGATCGACCCGGCTGACCAGGCGGCGCTCGAATCTGCTCCTTTCGACTCCTCCCAACCGGTGTCCGATAACCAGACGGTCGAGGAAAACGCGAGGAGTATCTTCGACGGCCAGAACTGGCCCAAAATCATGTTCTGGTACAACCTCCTGGCGTCACTGTCGGGGGTGTTCATCCTCTGGTCGATAATCAAGTGCGGGTACAAATACATCCTGCACCCGTTCAACCCGGGGGTGAGGGCCTCCCTCATGGAGACGGTGCAGCGGTGCATCGTGGCCGTGGCGATCATCGCCTTAGCGCCCGCTTTCGTAAAGGTGCTGGTGGCGGTCAACGACGCCTTCGTGAGCCTGCTCGCCCAGGCGGGGAACCAGCTTATCAATAACCCTGGCAGTTTGCAGACCGGCGTTATCGATGGCCCGGGGGTGTTTGAAAAAATCCTGGCCGTGCCGTTTCAGATCGTCCTTAACCTGCTCGATTTGATTTTCGGCCTTTACGACCTGGACGACCTGATCTTCAACGGCCACCTCACCGCCTTCGGGGACGGGTTCTTCAGCGGCAGGGGGATAGACGTCGGCAACGTGTTCGGCAACGTCCTGGTGCAGTTGGCTTTCGTCGGTTTCACGGTTTACTTCAACGTGCTTTATACCCTCCGCCACTGGGTGATCGTGGCCACCCTGGCGGCGACCCCCCTTCTGGTCTGGATATGGGTGCTGTCGGAGGAAAAGCAGGTGATCGAGATATGGGCGGGGGAACTGGTTAGCACTACGTTCATGCAGCTGTTCCACGCTTTAAATTTCGCGGTGCTGTTCTCGATAGCGTCCGCTGTGCCGCTATCCAACCTCACCGACACCTCCCTTTTGGCCAGGGGGCTAAAAGACCTGGGCCTGTGGGTGGCCAGGTTCGGCGGCGCTGCGGCGGTGCTGGCGATAGTGTTCATGGGACTCAAACTTATCCTGGCGAGGGACGAGAAGGCCCGGGCGGAGGCCCAGGAGGGCATCGGCAAGGCCCTTCTCGGGGTGATAATCCTGGGGTTAAGCCTGGCGGTGGCCGGGTTTTTAGCGCACCTTCTGAGCGGCGACTGGGGGGCCAGGGAGGGCTTCCTGCCCGCCGCGAAGGGCCAGGGCATGAGGACCTGGGACGTGCTGTTTATGCTGATGGTGATAATCCCCGTTTCCAAGATGATGCACAACGTCTTTATGAAGCTGATCCAGCGGATCGGGACGGTGGACGAGGAGAAGTGGGCGGCGGCCGGGGCGACCGGTTTGGCCGGCCTCGCGGGGCTGGTGGTGATGGGCAAGACGGCGGCGGGAGCCGTATTCGGCAGGACCGCCAGCAAGCTGCCGTTCCGCGCCCAGGGTCCTAACACGCTCGTTTCGGGCGACGCGCCGACCAGGATAGGCGGCGGGCTGGGGCCGATCCCCGGCAGCATGGACTTCGGGCGGACGAAACACAACCTTGCCGACACCGTGGAGAGAAAAATGGACATCGACGACCCCGGCCAGCCCGTCAACCTGCAATCGGCGCAGTTCGCCGGCACGAGGCCGGAAGGCTCGGGGTTCAGCGGCGGGGGATTTGACGAGGTTATCGAGCGTGGGATAGAGGGCAGCAACGCCTGGGCCAAGTTCGGCGCGGGTTTCGGGGCCGCATCTTCGTTCGCTGTGCCGCAGCTTATTCCCATGATGGGCGGCATCGGGGCGGCGTTCGGCAAGGTCGTGGGTTCACCGTTCGCGACCGCCAGGGCGATAGGTTCCGGCATAATGTCGCGGACGACCTTCGGCATGACCTGGCAGAGGGTGAAGGGCACCAAAGACGACCACGGCTTTTTCAGAACGCTGGAGGTGTCGGGCGGTTTGAGGGGTCTGGCCAGCGACATGAAAACCGCGGCCAGGGAGATGACCGGCGCGAAGTCTACGGCTGGAGCGGTGGTGCGCATGGGCGCGGCGGTGACTCTCTCCCCGATGGGCAGCCGCGTGGCCAGCTGGGGAGCGAGGCAGGCGGGAACGATCTACGACGCCGCGTCTGGCTTCTCCTCGAAGTGGCGGGGATAAGCAGCGAACGGAGGGGATTCTCAAGGAGGGAGCCCCCTCCGTTCGCTTTTTTCATGCAGCCCCATCGAGCCTTGCCCGGTGGCTGAGGCTAGTCAACCAGAGGCTTACAAGCCTCGGACTTCAGTTCGGGGTGGTTGACTTTAGTTTTTCGACTTCTTCTTGAGGTATGATCCACTGTGCCTGGCTACTCTTTTTTCTTTTTTCTTTCGATGCCTTGATTTTGCCTTGAATGCACATCTGTCTTATGCGAGAACCCTTTAGCCCTACGATTAGTCCTGTTTCGCCGGCATTGAGAGGAACGCCCGCATCAAACTTTTCTCTAGCCTTACAAAGCTGCACCATTGTCCCAAGCGGTGTTTCCCACCACGAAGCAGGAATCTCGTAACTGTGGGCAGCGACAGGCTCCCAGAGGAGCTCTAATAGCGATTGAATAATGTCTTTCATATTTTCTGGTTTTGCCCCAGTCCCCCTGGCATATTCCCAGCAGCCCCACAACTCAGAAGCCAGGGGACATGATACAGGGCCGTTGTTGGCAAAAGCCTTCTGCTTTACGTTAATGTATGGCCCCACTTTGTCAAGCCGATTCGACCAGGAGATAATACTGGTAAGAAGCGCTCTAATTTCGCGTTCAAATAGACGGTCTGTGAGTTCGTCTGGCCTCATTGTGGCCCCCCCTTTTCTTGACCGGCCTCACCGTGGCCGGTGTTTCTGTCTCTTTCCGCACATTGACCAGCACCGGGTGCAGCCATTTCAGGGTGAGCCGGCGCTCTCCTTTGCGGGGTCCGACCCAGAAATGGTGCCAGTGTGCCCGCCTATAGTGGGGGCGGGGACTTGAGCGGCTTTTCTCCTCCTGGTCGCTCGACTGGGGAGCTATCCGTCCCGGAGCAACCCGGGCGGCCCGCAGCGCAGCGCCGACCCTGACTCCAACCTCCCAGACCCGGGTTTCATTGGCGGCGACCAGCTTCTTTTTCGCTGGCGGCCGCTGGGAGGGATGCTGGGGAGGCTCTCCGGCATAGTCGGCGCTGACCGAGCAGAGGTAGAGCACCAGGCTCACATACGGAGCTATGTCCTGGGCTACCGCCGAGGAGTACCCATCGGAGGAGATATACGAGAAGGGAGCATCCGTGCCGAACATCCCTCGGTACACCTGTACCGACTCCATATACGCCCGGCGGACAGCCTCGGCCACCGACCAGTCGCCGAGGTAGATGGGGACATGGAAAGTACGCATATCCTGTAGCAGGAATACTATCTGGAGATCCCGCCGCTGGTGCGTAACATCGTATTCCAAGTAGGCGAAGAACCCGTACAGGTCGCCATTCTCGACCAGCGACACGCTCATACCCGGGGTCTCGACATAGACGCACCACTCGGGCAGGCTGTAGAACACGTCGGCCGGCAGCCTCCCGTCCAGCGGCATCTCGGCGACCTCCGAAAACAGGTCAGTGTCGAACCGGTATATGCCCTTGGTCATGCGCCAGGCGGCCAGGGCGGCCATCGTCGAGGGCTGGTACTCGATCATCGCGGACAACATCTCCGGGGTTATACTGGGAGCGCCGCCTGTAATGACCGCCACCGACGCGGCAACCGGGCAGTAGCACCAGTCGGGCCAGTCGGGTAGTTCTTTCCCGCGGGCCTCCCGCATCCAGGCGATGTTTCTCCAGGCATTGGGAAACTGCTGGGTATATTTCCGAAGAAGTTCAATCGGGGGAAGATCGGCCAAGGTATTCCCTCCTGTCTTTATTTATACTTCACACCTCTACGGGGATATACCACCGCCCCGAGCGGCGGTCCTGGAAGGCCCCGGGATACTTCCCGGCGCGGCAGCTCTTGGTCACCGCCTGGCGGGAGATACCCTCCCGGCGGGCGTAAACAGCAGCCTCCAGGAACCCTATGGGGGTCGCGATGGGGCCTTCGCTCCAGACTACCAGGTATGAAACCATTTTTTCTGGACGCTACCATCAGGCATGGCGTACTCCTGATGGATGTCCACGGAGCACCCCTCGCGAGGATCGCGGCAGGGGGTACTCCACTGGCGGAGCAGCACCGGCTGCCCGGTAGCGCGGGCCTCCTCAAACTTGGCTGCCCGCTCGGCGTCAGCCTTCTCCTTTCTGGCGCGGCGCTCCTCCGCTATGCGGGAGGCCGCCTCGACCGCCTGCTGGTAGGTGAATTCGTGGCCTAGGCTGTCCGCGGCCGGGTGGTTGATCAGCCGGTAACCCCAGCCGCTTACGTGCCTGACCAGGCCCAGCTCCTCAAGCAGAGCGACAGCAACGCCAACGACTTTCCAGCCGCTCAGGTACTCGCCATCGTGATAAAACAGCTGTATGGGTTTCTCCCCGCTTTTGATAGCCTCTTTTTCGGCTTCGATCTCAGCCTGGCGGCGGGTCTCGGCTTCAGCCATTTCCTTCTCGCGCTGCTTAAGTGCGGCAACAATCTCGGGCTTCATCCTCTTGAGCATCTCAATCTGTTTCTGGGTGGCCTTGCCCCGCACCTCCAGGACGGGTTCGCCGTTTCGGTCGACAAGACGGATATCCCACTTTCTGAGGACTTCTTCAACGGTCATTCTTTCTCCCCCTCTGTTATTATTTGCTATTTATATATTAACAAAGATTAACGCGGGTGTCAAGTTAATTTTCGTTAAGGAGGCAGCGCCTTGTATTTTGACGATCAGGAAACGAAAATCCTTAACAATTTAAAAGCCGCGGGGAAATTCGCCGGAAAAAAGCTGGCGAGGGCGATTTTCAAGCTCGTCGCGCCTTACCTGCCGATCCTGGCGATAATCGCGTTCTGCGTTTTTATCCTGCTTATGCTGGTGGGCGCGGTTTACTCCAGTCTGCCGTCCAGCGGCGTCCTGGCGGGGATAGGGCCTTCCCAGGACGACGAGAAACTGAAAGCCTTCTACGTCGACCTGGCCGAACGCTACAGCTACAAAGACCTCTACCGGATATCCGGTAACGAGAAAAAGCCCTTCTACCCCGGCAAGAGCGCCCGTTTCGACGGGGGTTACGCCGATTATTACGGCCGCGACCGGGAACACAGGCTGGAATGGGGGCTGATCCACTCCGCCCTCCTGTATAGAGCCTACTGCGCGGGCGAAGAAAAGATAGACCTTTCCCTGGCGGAGAAGGTGGCCGACGAACTCCATCCGGTGCTGTACTACCGGGCCTCGACCATCACCTACTACCCGCCGTCAAACGCCGAGGACGCCGAACCGCACACCGAAAAAATCTGGCTTTTAGCCGAGGCGTACACCTACCGCGGGCACATCATTTACAAGTACAAACCGATGACCACCGAGACCCGGCCTGACGGTTCGGCGATCTCCTACGAGCCACCCGCCGGGTTCGACCAGATACTCGCGAACCCCTACCAGCGGTTGGACGACTGGATGGCCAGGGAGTACGGCATCGTCTCCGACTTCGACCTGGCCAGGAAAGCGTTGCTTGAAGCGGGGAAAGGGTTCACCCAGGGCAAGGAGACCCTGGAGTGGCTCCTGGAGAAGTACCAGCCCGAAGTCTTTTCTTCGGGCGCTATGATACCTCCCGAGCTGATGGCTTATTTCAAAGAAGCGTCCGACCGGTACGGAATCCCGGTGTGGTTTCTGGCGGCGGTGGCGTGGGTGGAGAGTGGTTTCCTTCCCGACGCCGACAACAGCGGCACCGGCAGCCCGGTGTACTGCTACGGGATCATGCAGGTATCGGAGGAAAACTGGAACGCTTACGCCCCCAGGCTGGGGTACGACCCGAAAGGGAACCGAAACGACCCCAAGGCGCAGATCGACGTGGGGGCGTACATGCTCCACGAACTCGGCTTAAAGTACGTGAACTGGAATTCTCCCGACTGGAAGGAGCAGACCCTGGCCGTGCTGACCCATTACGGGGGTTTCCAGACCCGCGGGCGCTATTCTTCGCCGCAGGAGCGCTGCCGGAAGGAGTACGCAGAGAAAATCTGGGGCGTGGCCGAGTCGCTTAGAAGCCCGGCCGTCTGGCCGGTTCCTGGCCGGTACGCGATCTCGAACTACTTCAGGAAGGTAGACCCTTCGCTTTATCAAGACTACCATCACGGGATAGACATACCTGCCGAAAGGGGGGAACAGGTGGTGTCCGCCAGCGCTGGGATAGTGACGTTCGCCGGCTGGCTGGGGGACTACGGCTGGTGCGTGAAGATAACCGATGGTTCGCATATCTACCTGTACGCTCACTTAAGCAAAATCGCGGTGTCGCAGGGGCAAACCGTAAGGCCAGGAGGTAGTGTCGGGCTGATAGGGGACACCGGGAAGGCGTTCGGCTGTCACCTGCATTTTGAGGTGAGAGGGCTGTCGGACGATTTGAACTCCTGCATCGACCCGTTGCTTTTGGCAGGCTCGAACATGCTGTAATTTCAACAGGAGATGCTTGTCACATAGATTTCGTTTTTGGAAAGGGGTAATAGAAGTGGATCTGAATTTAGAAAATGGTAGTGCTAAAGCGAAGCCGAAGGTTTTGAGCATGTTTAGCGGCTGCGGAGGGCTCGACCTCGGGTTTGTTCAAGCTGGTTATGACATCGTTTGGGCCAATGACATCGACCCAGAGGCTTGTGCAACCTATCGTTACAATATAGGAGAAATCAACGAGGGTGACGTCTTTAAATTTGACGTGCCGAAAATTGACGACCTCGACGTACTCACGGCAGGTTTTCCGTGCCAACCGTTTTCGAACGCCGGAAAGAGGTTAGGCGTTTTCGACTCGAGGGGGCGGCTTTTTGAAGTGTGCCTCCGTTACGTTGACGTATTGCGTCCGAAGATAGTGATGCTCGAAAACGTGCGCGGATTGTTAACCATAAGAAATCAGCGTGGAGAGAGACTCATAGAGGAAATATGTACGAGCTTAAATGACAGCGGCTACGAAGTGCACTTTAAGTTGGTCAACGCGGCGAGTTACGGAGTTCCTCAAAAAAGACTGAGAATTTTTATCGTTGCAGTGCAGAGAATTCTCGTACCTCGAAGTTTTCGCTTCCCTGCTCCCGTGACGGGAGTTGACCTAACTCTGGGAGCATGTCTCGACGTTCCACCTGGAACCCCCAACCAAAATGACTTTTTGAAACTGAACCCACAAGCTTTGTACCTGGGGAGCTTAGTGCCCGAAGGTGGGTCGTGGAAGGATATACCATACGACCTGTTGCCCGACCGTTTAAAAAAAATTAGAGACGACATGCGGAAATATCGCTGGCCCAATTTCTACAGAAGATTCGCTCGAAACGAAATAGCGGGCACTGTCACTGCTGCGTTCAAGCCAGAAAACGCCGGAGTGTGGCATCCCGTCGAGAATAGGGTGCTTTCGGCTCGTGAGGTCGCTAGGATACAGTCGTTTCCAGACACTTTTGTGTTCTTAGGTAACAGTGCGAAAGCGATCTACGCGATGATAGGCAATGCGGTAGCTCCAAAGTTAGCTAAGGTTTTTGCGGATACGTTTTTGCAAATTTTAGAGGGTCGCCAAGAAGCGATAGAATCGCCTCTAGTGCGCTACTCTGAATTGAATTTGGATAGGAGACCGTTGAGGCCAGATGACCCGGAGATAATTTTTGACTATTCTCCCTACAAAAGACGAACGCAAGAGGTAATTCGTTTCGATGACGCGGAACTCGCTCTCGAAGTGGCAGGTGAAGCTTAATGTTTCCTCTGTATTTCACTGCCGAAATAATCATTTCGAGGGGATTGAATTGAATTCCTGCTGAAGTGCCGCCTTAGTTCTGGCGGGTTTTCCTTTTTGCAGAAAGATTTTTGAAAGCGGGTGGTTTAACTTGCGCGTGCTGCTTGCCTCCGGCCTCTCCGAAATAGAGAAGCAGCTTGAGGTGGAACTGAAAAACTCCCGCCGCTGTTATCATCGGGCGGCGGTCGTTGATGTCGCCAAGAGCTACAAGCCTGACGTTGCGGTGCTTTCCGCTCACCTGCCGGGAGACGACGACCTTGTCGAGGAAGTGGTTAAACCCCTGCGGGCCAGGGGGGTCCGGGTCGTCTTTTTGCCGGGAGACGTCAACATGCCAGACTGCCGTGAGATGATAGTGAAGCTGGTTCCCCTGGGGGTGTACTGCTACGTCTACGACCCGGTGCTGCCGGGGAAGATAGTCTACCGCCTGGAGAACCCCGGCACCCTGGGCGATCTGCCTGCCGAGCTGGCGGCGGAGTCGCTTAAAACGGAAGAAGCCAAGGCCATTGGCCAGAAGGTGGTGGCCGACATCAAAGCGCCCGAACCCCGGAAAAAGGGCATTATAAACAGGTTGTCGGGCACGCTGTTCGCCCGCACAAAAAACCTGATTCAAGAGCGGGCGCAGAGCAGGGACGCCCCGGAGCCTGCTGCACTTACAGGGACAGCCGAAACCCCCGTGCTAAACGCCCTGTGGTTCAACGAGTACGGCAGCGTCGAGAACCTTCTGGCGGCCGACCTTAACGGCAAGGACGCCATAATCGTTCCCGCCGACACCCCTGACCTTTTGGCCGTGCTGCAGAACCTCCGCCGCAGCGTCAAGCTCAACTGCCTGCCGGTGGTGGTGCTGGGCGACTGCGACCAGGCGAAGTGCTACCAGAGCGGGGCCGACGAGTGCGCGAATCGTCTGGACGAATCGCTGTGCGGCCGAATCCGGGCCAGGGCCAGTCGGTTGAGGGAGATGTGGGAGAAGGCCAACCGGGACGAATTAACCGGTGCCTACAAGCGAAGTTTCATCGAGGAATTCTTAAAAGAGCAATCCCGCCGGCACACGGAGACCGGCGCTGTGTTTTCGGTGGCCTTAACCGACCTGGACAGGTTCAAGGAGATAAACGACACCCACGGCCACGGGACCGGGGACGAGCTGCTCAAGGGGTTCGTCGCTTTCCTGACCGGATCGCTGCGGCAGACCGACCTGGTTTCCCGGTGGGGAGGGGACGAGTTTCTAATCGTCTTTCCCCGGGCCGGGCCGAAGGAGGCCGCGGGGGCAATGGAGAGACTGCGGCTCAACTGGTCGCAGGAAAGGGTCGTGGCGGGCGTTCCTCTAATCTCCACCTTCACCGCGGGGGTGGCCGCCTACGACCCGTCGCGGGACATAATCGCGGACGCTGACCGGGCACTCTACCGGGCAAAAGAGAAGGGACGCAACCGCATCGAGATAGCCGGCGAAACCTCCTCCCGACCCGACCCCGCGAAAACTCCCGTTGTCCAGCCTCCGACAACGCGCGTTGTACCGACGGTGAAACTCCATTCCCGGGTGATAACCCTCTGCTCGCCCTGGACGCCTGGGGTGGACACCGCATCCCTGTCCATACTCCTGGCCAGGTCGCTGGCCCGCCGTAAGATAGCGGTGGCGCTGGTGGACGCCGACTTCAAGGGGGCCGAAGTCGGGTTAAAACTGGGGATCCCCCTGGATGAGGTCTGGAAATACGACTGGAGGAGGGAACCGGTGGCCCTGTCCGACGAGAGGAACTTCTTCGCCCTGATCCTCGACCCGCACTTCTACAGCGCGGGGAGGAAGGATTTCCGCCCGATGCTGAGGGAGGCCGTGGCCTTCGCCAGGGAGATGGGGGGCATCGGGAGGATCGTCGTCAACGCCGGGGACGACCCGGAGGTCGACGTTCCCGGCGACAGAATCCTGGTGGTGTCGGAGAAAGAAGTAAACGTCGACGTGATCGACGCCTGGAGGTTTTACCGGCCTTTCGACCGCGGCGGGGTTCTGATCGGGGGGAACCTTTCGCTGGCGGAAAAATTCAACCTACCTGCCCTGGGGACGTTCGACCCCGACGACCTTCAGGCGGCGGCTAATTCCCTAATACAGGCATTACTTTGAAAGGATGGTGCGGATGTTTTTCAAAAGACCTGCCGTAAAGACCGAGAAGAAGAACAACCTATACTTCATCGCCGCCCTGGGCCTGGCGGTGCTGGCCGGGCTTATGATCTACGCCTCCGTTTCGGCGGCGCTAAACGAAAAGGAGGTCCTGGTGGCGGCGAAAGAGATAAAACCCGGCGACAAAATCACTTCAGCGCTCGTCGTCAAGGAGAAACGGCCGGGCGCGGCAATTCCCCAGGACGCCCTGAACGTCGAGGAGATAGACGCCGGGTACACGGCGGCCGCCAACGTGGCACCCGGGGACGTGATCAGGAAAGCGCACGCGGCCGACTTGAAAATAGCCGGCGGGAACCTGACGGCGAGGACGGCCCTGTTGGGGCCTGGCTACCGGGCGGTGGCTTTGCCCGCCGACTCGACCGCCGGCTTGCTCCTTGAGCCGGGGGATAAGCTCGACGTGGTGGGGGTGGTGGACGTTCCCACCCAGGGGGGCGCGGAAACCCGGTCGAAGGTGGTGGTGAGCGCAGCGCCGGTGGTGTACGTCCCGCCCCTACCTGACCCCAAAGACCCGGCCTACCAGGAGGCCCGGGTGGTGGTGGCGGTGAAGGAGGAGTTGTTTCCCGCGGTCGCTTTGGCGGTAACCAAGGGCAAGGTCTACGCCGGGGTCAACGCCGGCGGCGAGCCGGGCAGCGACGCGGTGGCCACGGCCAACAGCGTGTTCGGCGCTGTGCAGTAAAAACTGGAACCGAGCTGCGGCTTGCAGTATGCGGCAATGGGGTCAACCACCCCGGACTGAAGTCCGAGGCTTGTAAGCCTCTGGTTGACTAGCCTC
>JANLFJ010000051.1 GCA_024655825.1 Peptococcaceae bacterium
ATCGAGGGGTCCCAGGAAGGGTTCGTTTACTGCCTGACCTGGTCCTACTCTACAGTTGACCAGTCAAAAGCTGAACTGTACCGGCTCGCCTCCGCCTACAAGGCTTATCCGTCTTGCAGATCGCCCGGCAGACCTACCATAATCCCAGGTCCGTTGATGCTTACCTTAGGGTCTTTGACTCTGTGCTTATCTTACATCTTTACGGACTTTCTCCCAAACTGATGGCCAGCGTCCTCGGTCGTGGGGAGTCCCTAATTCATGAATACCTGGATCTTATCGCTGCACACCTCAAGGACGTTAACACCATGCGCGATCACCTTCGCAAACGAGGTGTAGAATTGCCTGCTAATATATTCAAATAGCGGTTGACTCGGTATAAATAATGCAAAGAAAAAATTATTCATAAAAAGTTTTATAAAACTGAAGCCCGGGCAATTTTCCCGGGCCGTAATTTTTTAAACTAACTGAAGTCTTCACTGGTCAGCGGGCGTAGGTGGTGGAAGGCACGCGATTCCTCAAGCAGTTCCCGCGGGGGCTTTGCATAGGTGAACCGGCGGCTGACCACCAGTCCTGTTGTCCGGCGCAGGTTTGCCAGCATCGTCGCATAGTTCCATAGCGCGGCGTTCCCGTCGATAATGGGGGCCCCGTCGCAGGATGTGATGCCGCGCCGGAAAGCGAACTCATTGAGCACCCCTTCCCCCGGGATGATTACATCCGCTCCTTCCGCAATAACCTGGCGGCAAGCCTGGAGAAACGATTCCTCAACGGCGCGCGCCGCCTGCTCGTCACCTTCCATTGCGTATTCGGTGATCGGCGGGTCCATGGAAATGATGGAAGACATCCGTTCTGAAAGACCGTATTCGTCGACGCTGTCGAGGAGGTGATCCCGTATTGGAGGGCATATGGTCACCACCCCGAACTTTTTACCCAAAGAGCAGGCAATAAGCATGGAGGTCTCCGTGATGCCGACTACCGGGATGTCCACCAGGGAACGGGCTAACCTCAGTCCTGGGTCATAGTAGCACCCAATCGCCATGGCGTCAAATCCCTCGCGTTCCGCCGCAAGAGCTGCCTCGCAGATCAGGCGCTCGCAAAGGAACTCAATATACGGGAACTGTGACGCGTCGGTGGGCGCCCTTGTACCGTAAACCCCAACCGGCATACCGTGCGGGACAACGGTTGTATCCGGGCTCAACACCTTTGCGGCGTGCTCAGAAAGGTTGCGGCGGTATTGCGGCAGCCTGCTGAGGTCTGTTATGCTCTGGTGCCAGATGCGCATTATTAAAACCCCTCTCCTTATTTTTGCGGCACTTAAAAATGTTCATATAATTAAATATAACAATAAATATTGACTGGCGCAATAGCTTTGAGACTTTCTGAGCATAAACAGGGATCACGCGCCTGGCCCGTCAAATCATTGGGTACTTTTCATGATCATAATAACCCAGGCAGGACCAGCAAACCGATAGAGGTAATGATAAACCAGAACAGCCAGATAAACGCCATGAACCCCCATACTTCCTTCAGTTTCATGCCAACCAGCGACAGCGCGGGGATAACGTAGAGCGGCTGGATCAGGTTTGTTGCTTCGTCTCCGTAGACAAAAGCGTTTATTACCGGGGCTAAGTCGGCGCCTAAGGTTTTTGCCGCTTCCATCAGCACCGGCCCCTGGACGATCCACTGGCCGCCTTGGGAGGGGATGAAAAGATTGACGATGGATGCGGAGAAATACGACCAGAAGGGCAGCGTTTCCACGGTGGCGATGTTGACCAGGGCGTCCGCCATAACCTTGCCTAGGCCGGAACCGGACATGATTCCCATGATTCCCCCGTAAAAGGGAAACTGCATCATGACCTCGGTGGCTGCTTTCATCATGTCTTTAAATGCTTCCACGAATTTTCTGGGCGTGTTGTAAAGAAAGGTGTTCAGCGTCAGGAAAATGAAGATCACGAAGTTGAAGTTGAGCGAGGGTATAAATCCCTTGGTAACAAAAGAATGAACAATGGTGACGAGACCGGCGATTCCAATGATATACATCAGGATGGTGCTTTCATTCATTCTGTCAGCCAGCGTCCTGACGGTTTCTTCGCCGGTTTCCGCAGCGGCTGCCGGTTCCTGGACACCGCCTTCGTACATCACTATTTCGTTTTCCGGCGGCTTGGTAAACACGCCGATTAAAATGGTTACGCCGGCCAGGATGAAGAACAGCACCGTATTGACCGGGTTATAAACGGATATGTCCTGGGTGATGACGCCGATCGATTTTTCCAGGAAATGCCCCCGGGGTGGCGATCAAGGCGTATACCGAAGCGCTCGGGCACCAGCACTGGCCTAAAATCATGGTTGAATAGCCGGCGGCGATCATGAGCGGGAAATGCAGCCCTTTGACATACCTCGACAGCTGCATGGCGAAAATCGGAGTTAAGATGGCGGAAAACGCCCAGTTGACCAGGCTGGAAAGAAATCCGAACAGCAGCAGGCAGACCATGGCTACTGCTGACGATTTTGGAAGCTGCGATATTCTGATCAACTGCCTTTTAATGAAGGGCGACTTGGCGGCGGCGCCGCAGCAGATGACCATGAAGGACATCTGGAAGGCGAAGGCGATCATGTCCCAGAGTCCTTTATACCAGTTTAAAACCAGGCTTAAAGGCCCTGAGTTGGTGAAAATCAAGCCCAGCACAAAAACAATCAGCGTCAGGATAACACAAAAGACAAAAGATTCCGGGATGATCCTGTCGGCGGCAAATTTGAACTTCTTGGAAAGCCTCCACAACATTTTTGTTTAACCTCCTTTTTTAAATATAAACCTTTATAAAGCGTTTTAAAATCTCAACAATAGTACTTTGAAGCCTTCAACTGGTGGATGAGTTTTTTCACGTAAGTTTTTTTGAGTTCGTTAATGTCGGCAGTTGTGTAATCATAGAAGCCTTTTCCGGTTTTTATCCCCAATTCACCCCTTTCGACCTTGTTTCTCAGCAGCGGGTTGGCGCACCGGGAATTATCCATTACGCTTAAGAGATTGTCTCCGACGGCGCACCAGATGTCCAGGCCGCCGTAATCGGCGATCTCCAGCTGGCCCATGACCGCGTACCTGAAGGCCGGCCCGAATTTCAGGGCGCGGTCTATGTCTTCGGGCGACGCTGCTCCCATTTGAATCAGCGAAAAGACTTCCCTGGCCACTCCCTGTTGGATCCGGTTGGCGACAAGGCCGGGGATGTCTTTTAACACCTTGACCACCTGCTTTTCAATGGAGATGAACAGTTTTTCCACTTCCGCGTATATTTCTTCGGGCATGTTGCCGAAAAATGAAAGCTCGACTATCGGCATTATGTGAGGAGGATTGTAAAAGTGGTTGATAATCATTCGTTTTTTTCGTTCGTCTGATACCTTAGCCATCATCTCATCAAGCCTCAAACTTGAGGTGTTGCTTGCCAGGACAGCGGGTGGTGGACAAAGGCCGTCTAAGGTTTCAAACAAGTCCTGCTTGATTTTTATGTCCTCAAATACCGCCTCGATCACATAATCGCGGTCTTCTACCGCCGGTTTGAGGTCTGGGAAAAGATTGATCCTGTTGAGTGTTGTTTCGATTTCCTGTGGTTTTATTAAGCCTTCCTCCGCGAGAATTCCCAGTTCCCCTTTAATTTCCTCCTTGACTGTGCTCAGCCTGTTTGGATCGACTTCGTATACATTAACGTCATAACCATACATGGCGAAGGCTCCGGCCAGGCTGTGTCCCATGGTTCCCGCTCCGATGACGGCTATCTTTTTGATCATTTTTCGCTCACCTTTCTGAGATTTAATATTTCCCTGGCTTCGTTCGGCGTGGCCACATCTTTGCCCGCCTCTTTGATAAGCCTGGCTGCTCTTTCTACAAATTCGGAATTAGACCTGGCGAGGACTCCTTTGGCATAAAACACGTTGTCTTCCATGCCAACTCTTACATGGCCGTCCATGGCAATAGCGGCGTACATGATGGGCAGGTGCCCTTTACCGATGCCAAAGGCGGACCAGGTGGCATCTTTGGGGATCAGACTTTTCAAAAACACCAAATTTTCGACCGAGGCGCCTATTCCCCCGGCGGCGCCCAATACAAACTGGTAGTGGGGAGGGGTTTTGATAACCCCTTTGTTGATGTAATAAAAAGAGTTGTAGATCATGCCCGCATCAAATATTTCAATTTCCGGTTTAATGCCGTTTTCAATCATCGTTTGCCCTAGAACTTCCAAAAATTTAGGGTGGTTTATAAACAGGCTGTTATGCATCCAGTTCATTGAGCCTGCGTCGTATGATGCCAGTTCCGGCTTTACTGCGATCAAATGGGCCATCCTCGTCTCATCGGTAGCGTTCAGGTCTCCCGAGGTGGTCAAATTGATGACGATATCGCATTTTTCCCTGATCAGACCCACTGTTTCGATGAATTTTTCTTTGTCCATCGAACCGTTCCCATCGTCGTCCCTCATGTGAAGGTGGGCTATGGCAGCGCCGGCCTGCCAGCACTCGTAAACATCCGCTGCGATTTCGCGCGGGGTCAAAGGTATGTTCGGGTTATCCTTTTTGGTAGGCCATGCCCCGGTAGGCGCCACGGTTATAATTGTTTTACTCATTGTCTTCCTCCATCTGGCATATTTCAGTTTTATGCATTGCAATTCTCATGCCGGGATAATTTTCAGATTTTACGGTCGTTTTAGGAGAGGGGTGATGAAAAATATCATCGACCGGGTAAAAAAATCCGGGGGAACACTTTTGGATTTCCCCCGGCCCAACAGATGAATATTTTCATCACCGCGATGAATAATATCATCGCGTGGTCTTTATTCCCAGCTTTTTGGCTTTTTTCACGATGGTTGACTGGTCGATTTTTAAGATTTTTGCCGCTTCTCTTGTGCTTCCGTATTGAGAGAGGACCTTTTCAATTATTTTTCTTTCGGTGTTTTCGACCAGGCCCTTCAAACCGGCCTCTTTGAGCAGGTAATCGGAGAGCCCGTTGCTGTCGGAATCTAGAATATTGGCGAGCTTTTCTTCGTCGATCGGTCCTTCCATTTCGGAGATTACGACCATTCTTTCGATGACGTTTTGCAGTTCCCTGACGTTGCCCGGCCAGTTGTAGCTTCTTAATATTTCTATCCCTGTCCTGCTGATGTACAGGGCCTTGCCGTACTTTTTATTGAATACGTTTACAAAGTGGATGGCCAGTGGTTCAATGTCCTCGGGCCTGGAACGGAGAGGAGAAATATGAATGGGGAACACGTTTAACCTGTAATAAAGGTCTTCCCTGAACTTTCCCGCTTTTACGAGCTCCCGCAAATCACGGTTTGTTGCGGATATGATCCTGACATCCAGTTCTATGGGTGTGGTCCCGCCGATTCGTGTTACTTCCTTGTGCTGGATTATTCGCAAAAGCTTTGACTGGAGGTCCAGCGGCAGGTCGCCAATTTCGTCAAGTAGGATGGTTCCTTTGTGGGCAAGTTCGAACAACCCCGCCTTGCCCGCAGCGTTTGCGCCGGTAAAGGCGCCTTTCTCGTAGCCGAACAGTTCCGCTTCGAGCAGGTTGGCGGGTATCGCGGCGCAGTTGACTTTGATGAAGGCGCCGTTTTTTCTGCTGCTGCTGGCATAAATCTCGTTGGCGACGACTTCTTTCCCCACGCCCGTTTCTCCGGTGATTAATACGGTCACGTCAACGCCGGCCACCTGTTTGATGAGCCTGGTCACATTCTCAATTTCCTGGCTTTTACCGATTATGCTTCCCTTTCCCAACTGCAGTTTTCTCAAATGCTCGATTTCTTGCCTGCTCTTTCTTTCGTCTTCTTCAACCGCTTTAAGTTTTTCCTGCGACGCTTCCAGCTCAGCCCTCATTTCCAGCAGGTCGGTCATTTCCCTGTTGCTGATCACAACCTTTTTCACGTTCCCGTGTTCATCGAAAATGGGGCTGCCGGTGATCAGCATCTTTTGACCGTTGACCAGGCTTATTCCAACGGAATTAACCCGTTTTTTATGCTTGATCACTTCCATAGTGACGGCGTTCTTGTATAACTTGCCCTCTTCCTCTATTTCCTTGACGTTCCTGCCGATGATCTGGTCGGGCCTGATCCCGGTTATTCTGGTGTAAGCCTTGTTGATATAAAGTGTTTTACCGGTCCCGTCGGAAATGTACAACCCGTCATAAAGGTGGTTGCCGATTTCCCTGAAGTCAAAGTCGTTTTCTTTATACTGTTTGAACTCCGTTAAGACCCTGGCCAGATTCTCTTTTGTGTCCTCCATTGTCAGCTCCTGGAAGTTTCGGCTCGCAAGCCTGTTGATGAAATCTTCCAGGAAAGAGACGGCGTCAAAACCTTCGTCTTTAAGCATAACATCACCTTATTACCCTTTCCTGCGCTCTTTCATTCACATCACCAGCGGACGTCTGCAATCAGAAATGTTTTTGTGGTAGCTCTGCAGGGATTTCACTTCTTCTTTATCCCAAGGAACGTCTTTATAGGCCGCGATGCCTTTTACGCTGGCCCTGGCCGCGGCGATGGTGGTTATATAAGGTATTTTGTATTTGATGGCAGCCTTGCGGATATAGGAATCGTCGTACTGGCTGTTCTTGCCTGCGGGTGTATTGATTACCAGCTGGATTTCTTTGTTCATTATGCCGTCAACGATATTGGGACGCCCTTCGTACAGTTTCTTGATCTCCTCTGATTCGACCCCGTTGTTTTTCAGGTAACGGTGAGTCCCGCCCGTCGCTTTCAGCCGGAAACCGAGCCTGGCAAATTCTCTGGCCACTTCCAGCACGGCGGGCTTATCCCGGTCGGCCACGCTGATCAGCACGGTGCCCGAGGTGGGCAGCGGCACCTGGGTCGCTTCCTGCGCCTTGAAAAAAGCCAGCCCGAATGTGTCCGCGATTCCGAGAACCTCGCCGGTGGAGCGCATCTCCGGTCCCAGGACGGGGTCGACTTCCTGGAACATGTTGAAGGGGAATACGGCTTCCTTCACGCCAAAATGGGGGATTTTTTGGGGAACAAGACCAGCGGCGGCAATTTTTTTGCCTGTTTCGGCCGAGACCATTATTTCGGTGGCGATGCGGGCCATAGAAATATTGCAGACCTTCGATACCAGCGGCACGGTCCGTGATGCGCGCGGGTTCGCCTCCAGGACGTAGACGCGGTCGTTCGAAATGGCGTACTGCATGTTCATAAGCCCGGATACTTTCAATTCCCTGGCGATTCTTTTGGTGTATTCGTTTATCGTTTTGAGGTGTTTTTCATGGATGCTGGTCGGCGGTATCACGCAGGCCGAGTCCCCGGAATGAATGCCCGCCAGTTCGATGTGTTCCATCACGGCCGGCACAAACGCGTCGGTGCCGTCGGCGATGGCGTCCGCTTCAACCTCAATGGCGTTATCCAGGAACTTATCGATCAGGATCGGCCTTTCGGGAGTGACGCCGGCAGCGGCCTCGATGTACTCCCTGAGCATTTCTTCGTCGTAAACGACTTCCATTCCCCGGCCTCCCAGAACATAGGAGGGTCTGACCATCAGCGGGTAGCCGATCCGGCCGGCGATCTGTTTTGCTTCCTCGATATTGCTTGCCATGCCGGATTCGGGCATGGGTATGCCGAGCTTTTCCATAACCTGGCGGAACCTGCCCCGGTCTTCGGCCAAATCGATCGTTTCCGGCGTGGTGCCCAGAATTTTAACCCCGGCCTTTTCCAGTTCCGCGGCGATATTCAGGGGGGTTTGGCCCCCGAACTGGACGATCACCCCGCAGGGCTTTTCTTTTTCGTAAATGCTTAAGACGTCTTCCACGGTGAGCGGCTCAAAATAGAGCTTGTCGGATGTGTCGTAGTCGGTGGAGACCGTTTCCGGGTTGCAGTTGACCATGATCGTCTCAAAGCCCAGGTCGCGCAGGGCAAAGGCCGCATGCACGCAGCAGTAGTCGAACTCGATGCCCTGGCCGATGCGGTTAGGACCTCCGCCCAGCACCATAACCTTTTTTCTGCTGCTGGCAGAAGTCGAATCCGGGGCGTTGTAAGTTGAATAGTAATAGGCCGCGTTTTCCACGCCGCTTACCGGTACGGCTTCCCAGCCCTCCACAACTCCCAGGGCGGTCCGGCGGTTCCTGATCTCTTCCTCCGGGACTTCCAGGAGCATGGCCAAGTAACGGTCGGCAAAGCCGTCCTTCTTGGCGCGGGCGAGCAGGTCGTCCGGCAGATGCCCCCCCTTGTGCCGGAGTATCTCCTCCTCGAGCAAGACCAGCTCTTTCATCTGCTGGATGAACCAGGGCTTGATGTGGGTAAGCCTGTAGAGTTCTTCAATACCCGCCCCCTTGCGCAGGGCTTCGTACATGATGAACTGGCGTTCGCTTGAGGGCTCGGTTAACATGGACATCAGTTCGGCCAGCGGGCGCTGGTTGAAGTCTTTGGCAAACCCCAGCCCGTAGCGGCCGTTTTCCAGGGAGCGAATGGCCTTTTGAAAGGCTTCCTTGTAAGTTTTGCCTATGCTCATTACTTCCCCGACGGCCTTCATCTGTGTCCCCAGTTTGTCCTGAGCTCCCTTGAATTTTTCGAAGGTCCAGCGCGCGAACTTGATGACCACGTAGTCCCCGGAGGGCGTGTATTTGTCCAGTGTCCCGTCTCTCCAGTAAGGGATTTCATCAAGGGTCAGGCCGGCCGCCAGCATTGTCGAGACCATGGCGATCGGGAAACCCGTGGCCTTGGAAGCCAGGGCGGAGGAGCGGGAAGTCCTGGGGTTTATCTCGATGACGACAACGCGGCCGGTCTTGGGGTCGTGGGCGAACTGGATATTTGTGCCGCCGATCACCTGGATGGCTTCGACGATTTTATACGAGTATTCCTGCAGCCGCCTCTGCAGCTCGGGGCTGATGGTCAGCATAGGCGCCGCGCAAAAGGAGTCGCCCGTGTGAACCCCCATGGCGTCTATGTTCTCGATAAAACAGACCGTGATCATCTGGTTTTTGGAATCGCGGACGACTTCAAGCTCCAGTTCCTCCCATCCCAGCACCGATTCCTCCACGAGTATTTGCCCAACCATGCTGGCCATGATGCCCCGGCTGGCCACGGTCCGCAGTTCTTCGACATTGTAAACCAGGCCGCCGCCGGTGCCTCCAAGGGTATAAGCGGGACGGATGACCACGGGGAATCCGAGTTCCAGGGCTATTTTTTCCGCCTCTTCAACGCTGAACGCCGGTTTGCTGCGCGGCATCTCGATACCAAGCCGTTTCATTGTTTCCTTGAATGCGATCCGGTCTTCGCCGCGTTCTATGGCCTCCACCTGAACCCCGATCACCTTTACCCCGTATTTTTCCAGGACCCCCTGTTTGGCCAGCTCCGCGCAGAGATTCAGGCCCGACTGGCCGCCGAGGTTGGGCAGCAGAGCGTCAGGCCGTTCTTTGGCGATGATCGCCGCCACCCTTTTGGCGTTAAGGGGTTCAATATACGTCACATCCGCCATTTCGGGATCGGTCATGATGGTGGCGGGGTTGGAATTTACCAGCACAATTTTATAACCCAGCTTGCGGAGGGCTTTGCAGGCCTGGGTTCCCGAATAATCGAACTCGCAGGCCTGTCCGATGATAATGGGCCCGGAGCCGATTATTAAAATCTTGCTGATGTCGTCGCGTTTCGGCATGATTTTTTTTGCACCTCGTTTGTCGTGGTTTATATTCTCATCCATTATATAATAATTGTGATGCCGGATAAAGCCCTATGCCGGCAGGCGCCGCGGCGGCCTGCTATTGCCTTGCCGCAAACTCGTTGAGCCTGGCCAGCAAATCCGGGTTGCTTTCAAAAAATGAGACGAGGGTTTCTATTCTTTTCAGCGCTTCCGGAGAGATGCTGTGTTCAATCAACTCGGCGTTCATCAGCAGGTCCTCCTTTACGCCTATTATGCTCAAAAACCTTTCTACCGTCAGGTGGCGTTCATAGAGGAACTTGCCGAGCTTTTCGCCCTCTTTGGTCAGCTGAATGATTCCGTATTTCCGGTAGCGGATGAAACCCAGCAGGTGCAGTTTTTGCGCCATTTTAGTGGCGGAGGAGGCCTGCACGTTCAACGATTCCGACAGCGTGTTGATTCGCGTGTAGCCTTCGGCGGCGCTGTTGCGGTAGATCATCTCCAGATAATCCTCCATGCTGCGGGTGAGGGTTTTTTGTTGTTTATCTATGATTTCATAGCCGCGGAATGTATGAAAGTCCCGGTTTTTTGTCAATTCAATCACACCGGATCCAGCGTTTTATACAATCATATGCGTAACACCGCCTGGGAATAATCATATATTGCAGGTAGATAACAATTTTTCCCGCGGCTAAATATCGTGTTCGCAGCCGAAAGAAGGGAAGTTAACAAGAACCGGCACAAACGCTGGAGGAGGAGATATTTTGAACGACTTGGATGTTACCGTCAAGACGGGACTGGCCGTCAAGAAAACCGGGAGCGAAACGAAAGCCGGCTCCAGGGGGCTGCTGGGCTACTTGGGGCCGGCGTTTATTGTCAGCGTGGCCTACATGGACCCTGGAAATATAGGCACGAATATAAGCGGCGGGTCGCGGTTCGCCTACGACCTGCTGTGGGTCATACTCTGGAGCAACCTGATAGCCATTTTTGTCCAGACGCTATCGGCCAAACTGGGCATCGCCACGGGCAAAAGCCTGCCTGAACACTGCGGCAGGTCTTTTCCCAGGGCTGTCAACTGGGGCCTGTGGTTCGCCGCGGTGGTCGCAGCCATGGCTACCGACCTTGCCGAGTTTTTAGGCGGCGTTCTGGGTTTCGGCTTGCTTTTCGGCCTCCCCGTTGCCTGGTCCGCTTTGCTGACAGGCGCGGTCACCTTTGGCATCTGCCATATCCAAAAATACGGGCAGTTGATTGTGGAACGGGTTATTACGGCAATGGTGGCGGTCATCAGCATTGCTTACATCTGGGAGCTTTTTATTTCCAAGCCTGCCTGGAATCAGGTGGCTTACCACCTGGCTGTGCCGCACCTGACCCCGGACAGCGCGCTCGTGGCCGCCGGCATGCTGGGAGCCACGGTGATGCCGCACGTGATTTATCTTCACTCGCACCTGGTCCAGTCGCGAAGAACGAAAGACAGCCGGCACTGCCTGCACCATTACAAAATGGTGAAGATTGAGGTCTTCCTGGCTATGAATATGGCCTTTATCGTAAACGCGGCCATGGTGATCGTTTCGGCGGCCGTGTTCAACGGGAACGGCCTGGAAGTGGACAGCATCGAATCGGCTTACCTGACCTTAAAGCCGCTGCTCGGCGAAATGGCGGCCGGGGCGTTCGGCCTGGCGCTCCTGGCTTCCGGCCTGTCCTCGTCTGCCGTGGGAACCATGGCGGGAGAAGTCATCCTTAACGGGTTCATCGGTTTTGATCTTCCCGCCGGCCTTCGCCGTTTGATCGTGATGCTGCCCGGCCTGGCCTTTCTTTTATCGGGCGTAAATCCCATGACGGCCCTGGTGGTCAGCCAGGTTGTTCTGAGTTTCGCCCTGCCGGCAGCCGTAATACCGCTGGTGTTGATAACGGGCAAGCAGGAGATCATGGGCGCGTTCAAAAACACGGGAGTGATAAATACTGCGGGCTGGCTGATTGCCGGCGCAATCATCGCTTTCAATGCCGCGCTTCTTTATTTGACCCTGGCTGGTTAAAGCCGGTTGCCAGGACTTAACACCCCTTTTCTAAGGATAATTTAAGCATTCTCGTGTACAATTGTCGCTGCGGCAAGAAAAATGATTGCCAAACCCCTTGAGGTGATCTAATATTATTAAAAGTACCGGGATAATAACAGTTCAATAGTTTCACTGTGTTTTCGGATAAAACAAATTAAAAATTGGAGATGGGGGATAATAAAGGGATGGCTTTGAACAAAACGAACCAAAAGGTCTTGCTTTTGGTGCTGCTGGTGGTTTTGGGGATTGCGGCGGTTATCGGCGCTAAAACTTACGCTCAAAAAGACGTTGTGGCCAGGGTGAACGGGGAAAGCATCAGCAAGGACGAACTGTACGAGTTCATGGTTAAACAAAACGGGCGGCAGGCCTTGGAAATGTTGATTTCCCAGAAAATAATCGACCTGGAGGCCAAGAAACAAAACATCGAGGTGAGCGGGGCCGATATAGAAAATGAACTGGAAAGACTGTACGAGTATTACGGGGGAAAAGAGTCCTTCAACCAGGCGATGGAAATGAACGGTTATTCCCTGGACGACATCAAAGAGGAGCTCGCGGTGAACGTAAAGGTGAAAAAGCTGCTTGAACCGCGCATTTCCATCTCGGAGGAGGATATAAAGAGTTATTTTGAGCAAAACAAGGATATGTTCGAGGAAAAAGAGCAGGTGAAGGCCCGCCATATTCTGGTGAAGAGCGAAGAAACGGCCAAGGAAGTGGAAAAGAAGCTGGCCGCAGGGGAGGATTTCGCCGAACTGGCCAAGACATATTCAACGGACAGCGCTACGAAAGACCGGGGAGGAGAACTGGGATATTTCGGGAAAGGGTCAATGGTCAAAGAATTTGAACAGGCTGCATTCTCAATGAAAACCGGTGAAATCAGCGCACCGGTCAAATCCGAATACGGGTACCACATCATTGAAGTGGAAGACAGAAAAGAAGCAAAGGAAGCCAGCCTCGAAGAGAACAGGGACGAAATAAGAAACATCCTGCTTGAGCAGAAAATGCAGGACGAATACAGCGCCTGGATACAGGAGCGGTACAGCGAATATAAAATAGAAAATTTGCTGGCCAAGACCAGCGCTTAGCGACCGGCTGGCAAAGGGGTGCTGCGGTGAAAGCGGCACCCGGTTTTTTGTTGACGCGTAAACAGTGATGGAGATGAAAACCGATGGTTAAGCTTATCAGGTTTTTAAAACCCTACAGGTTCCAGGTGGCCGCCGTCCTGGTACTCGTCTTTTTCCAGTCGCTTTCTCAGCTGTACCTGCCCACCCTGATGGCGGACATTGTCGACAGGGGTATCGTCAAAGGGGATACTGTCTACATTGTGAAGGTCGGCGCGTTCATGCTGGTCGTTGCCGCAGGAGGAGCCGCCTGCACGATAGCGGCAGGCTTTTTGTCGTCAAAAACAGCGGCAGGTTTCTGCCGGAGCCTGCGCAGCAAGGTTTTCTCGCGGGTGGAGAGCTATTCGCTTCATGAGTTCGACAGGATAGGAACGGCCTCCCTGATTACGAGGACGACGAACGACATAACCCAGATCCAGCACGTCCTGATAATGGCCCTGCGCGTGATGGTCAGCGCGCCGCTCATGTGCGCCGGCGGCCTGATCATGGCGGTGTCGAAGGATGCCGGGCTGTCGCTGATAATTGCGGTCGCCATGCCCGTTCTTGTTGCCGCCAGTCTCCTGATTGCCAGGAAGAGCATGCCGCTCTTTAAAGCGATGCAGATGAAGCTCGACAAACTGAACCTGGTTTTGCGCGAAGGTCTGACCGGCATCAGGGTGATCCGTGCCTTTAACCGCGCAGAATACGAAAAAAGACGTTTCAGCGAGGCTAACCTTGACCTTGCCCGCACCGCGACCAGGGCCAACCAGATGATGGCGGCCTTGATGCCGTCAATGATGCTGGTGATGAACTTTACGACCATCGCCATAATATGGTTCGGCGGGCTCAGGATTGAAAACAATGAGCTGCAGGTGGGCACCCTGATGGCCTTTGTCCAGTACGTTATGCAGATCATGTTTTCGCTGTTGATGGTGTCCATGATGTTTATTATGATCCCGAGGGCTTCGGTTTCCGCGGCCCGGATAAACCAGGTGCTGGAAACAACCCCTGAAATACGGGACAGCGGGCCGTATGCCAAGCAAAGCGGCGGCCCGAAAGGGACAGTCGAGTTCAGGAATGTCACTTTCAGCTATCCGGGCGCCGAACGGCCCGCGCTCCAGGACATTTCCTTCAGGGCGGGCCCGGGCGAGGTGACGGCCATTATCGGCGGGACCGGTTCGGGCAAATCTACGCTGGTAAACCTGATCCCGCGCTTCTACGATATTGACAAGGGCAGCATTCTTGTCGACGGTGTGGATATACGGGAAATGCCGCAGGAGGTTCTCAGGGCAAAAATAGGTTATGTTCCCCAGAAAACCGTTCTCTTCAACGGCACAATCGCCGATAACATCCGTTACGGCAAGGAAGAAGCCTCCAGCGAAGAAATCAGGCGCGCGGCCGAAGTCGCCCAGGCCGCGGAGTTCATCGACACCCTGGAGGATGGTTTTGCCCATGTCGTTGCCCAGGGCGGCGCCAACGTCTCAGGCGGGCAAAAGCAAAGGCTTTCCATAGCCCGCGCTCTGGTCAGGAAACCGGAGATCTACATTTTCGACGACAGCTTTTCATCACTTGATTTTAGGACCGAGGCCAGGCTCCGTGCGGCCCTGGCCAGGGAAACGGCCGGCTCGACCGTGCTTATCGTTGCCCAGAGGGTCAGCACGGTAATGAACGCGGACCGGATCATCGTCCTGGACGGCGGCAAAATCGCGGGCACCGGTACTCACGGGGAACTCATGCACACCTGTGCAATATACCGCGAGATAGCCTCCTCACAGCTTGCAGGGGTGGAAACGGCATGAATGAAGAACGCAAGGCATCCTGGCCGGGCTCCAGGCGGGGCGCAGGGCCCATGCGAGGGCATTTCCCGGGGCTGCCGGCGGAAAAAGCGAAGGATTTTAAAGGCACGTCAAAAAGGCTGCTGGCCTACCTGAAACCACACCGGCTGCAGCTTTATACCGTATTTTTAACGGCGGTCCTGGGGACAGCTTTCAGCATCCTCAGCCCGAAGGTCATGGGCAAGGCCACGACCAAGATGTTTGCCGGCGTGATGATGAAACTGCAGGGAGTACCGGGAGCGAGGATAGATTTCGATTACATTTCAAAAATACTCTTGACCCTGGCCGGCCTGTATTTGCTGAGCGCTGTTTTCGGTTACATCCAGCAGTATATAATGGCGGGAGTCGCCCAAAAGATTATTTTCGATATGCGCAGCGACGTTAACGACAAACTTTCCCGTTTGCCCTTGCGGTTTTTTGATTCGCACACGCACGGCGAAATATTGAGCCGGGTGACCAACGATATAGACAATATCAGCACCACCCTGCAGCAGAGCATTACCCAGCTTATCACGGCTGCGGTGACGCTTGCCGGCATAGTGACAATGATGCTGTCGATCAGCCCGCTGATGACGCTCATAACCGCCGTGACACTGCCGCTGTCATTCATTATGACGGCCGTTGTCGCCAGGCGTTCCCAGCGGTACTTTGCGGCCCAGCAGAAAGCACTGGGCGAACTGAACGGGCATGTGGAGGAAATGTACGGCGGTCACATGGTTGTAAAGGCTTTCGGGCACGAGAAAAGGTCCGTCGAAAAATTTGACGCCATAAACGAGAAGCTTTACGATGCCGGTTGGAGAGCGCAGTTCATTTCGGGTATAATTATGCCGGTTTTGGACTTTATCAACAATACCGGTTATGTTTTCATCTGCGTCGCCGGCGCCATATTTGTGGCCGGCGGCAGGATTGTAATCGGCGATATGCAGGCTTTTATCCAGTATTCCAGGCGGTTTACGCAGCCGGTAATACAAACGGCCAACATCGCGAACGTTCTCCAGTCGACTGTGGCTTCCGCCGAACGCGTTTTTGAGCTTGTGGATGAAGATGAAGAGATGCCGGATGATGAGAGGGCGGGAAAAATCGAATCTCCAGAAGGCGAGATTGAATTCCGTAATGTCAGGTTCAGTTACCGGGTAGGAGTTCCCCTGATTGAAAACATGAGTTTTAATGTAAAAAAAGGCCAGACGGCAGCCATTGTCGGGCCGACCGGCGCGGGTAAAACTACGCTGGTGAACCTGTTGATGCGGTTTTATGAAATAAACGGCGGCAGGATCACCATCGACGGGGTTGATATAAGAGAAATAAAGCGGGAAAACCTGCGCGGCATTTTCGGCATGGTTCTCCAGGACACCTGGCTTTTTAACGGGACGGTGAGAGAAAATATCGCTTACGGCCGTGAAGGCGCCTCCTTTGAGGAAATCGTCCGGGCGGCGAGAGCGGCTTATGCCGACCATTTTATCAGAACCCTGCCTGATGGCTACAACACCATTATCAATGAGGAAGCGTCCAATATTTCGCAGGGGCAAAAACAGCTCCTGACCATTGCCCGGGCTTTCCTGGCCGCGCCGGCTGTGCTTATTCTTGATGAGGCTACCAGCAGCGTCGATACGAGGACCGAAACCCTCATCCAAAAAGCGATGGCTTCGCTGATGAAAGGGAGGACGAGTTTTGTAATTGCCCACAGGCTGTCCACGATCCGGGAGGCTGATTTGATTCTCGTCATGAACACCGGAAGCGTCATCGAAAAAGGTACCCACAGGGAACTCCTGGCCAAAGGCGGTTTTTACGCCGAACTTTACAACAGCCAGTTTGCCGCTTTGCCCGGCGAAACGGCATCGTAAAAAAACGGCGGGTATGCATAAATTGTACAGCGCGGAGAATAATAAACCTGAAAACCAAAGAAAGGGGAATAAACGCGTGTACAATCAGATCCAGCAAGCGCATCAGGTGCTCAATTCAATCGAACAGATTGCTTTTCAAATGAGGCAATCGGAGAGCAGCAACAGGCAGCTTTTAAGCCAGCTCGAACAAAAGGAGTCCATGGCTGAACAGAAACTGGCCCAGATCCAGCAGCTCTGCCGCGAATGCAGCCAGGTGCTGCAGGGTGTGGCCGGGACCCAGGCGGGATTCCAGCCCCAGTACCAGGCAGGGTACCGGGCGACAACCGGTTTCACGGGCTATGCCGGCCAGCCGGGCGTGACGACAGGGATCAACCTGAGCACGCCCAGCCTGCCGACCAGCACGCCGTTTGCGAGCGTAGCCACCATGAGCCCGGAGACCTACAGCGCTGCCACGGCCAGGCTCGGCGGCTTTGGCACAAGTCCCGTCAATATCGGCCAGCAGGCCGGGATCGCCGGTCAGAGACCTATGCTGACCTGAATTTGACTTTTCCTGTTTTTCAGGTTCCCAGGAGACCGGGGACGGTTTTAGGCAAGAGCCGGAACCGTCCCTTTTTTGGCGCGCCGGTTACGGGAATGAATTTCTCCGCCCCATATATTTCACCAAGTGCGACCAGGATTTCCATAGCCAGTTTTTGGAGGTCTTTGATTTTTTTTGTCGAATAAAAATTAAAAATGTTTTGGAAAAATCGAGGAGAAATTATGGGCAAAATTTTGAAAAAGCTGGGCGTTTTTCTTATCGCGGCAATACTGGTCGCTGCCTTGCCGTCGTGCGCCGGTCGGTCCTCGCCGGCTGTACAGCCCTCACCCGTATCGCCGGTTCCTGCCGAAAGACCTGCGCCGGATAATTCCCCAAATCCTTCCCCGCCGGCGTTGCCGCAGGGGAAGGCCAGACAGGCCGGCCTTGAAGAGACCTACGAAAGGGCCGTGCTGTCCGGACCGCCGGGAAAATTGAGGTTGTCCCAGGTGGCGTTTGCCTACGGCGACCTGGAAAACATTAACAATAAAGGAGATACCGCTCATTCCATCAAGGTGTTGGAACGGTTTCCTTACCTGGTGTGCGCCGAACCCGGTCGCCTTTCGCCCGCTGATAAAATCGTTTCCGATGCCCTTAAGGAAAAGGCAAAGATTTTCGGCTATGTCTACCTGGACGACAGATCGCCTGTCAGCCTGCCCAAGGTAAAGCAAGAAATTGACAGCATCGCCGCGCAGGGCTGGTACGGTGTGTTCATCGACCAGTTCGGCTACGATTTCGGGGTGACCAGGGACGTGCAGAACGAGGTGGTCGAATACGCTCACGGCAAAAACCTCAAGTGTTTTGTCAACGCCTGGTCTATTGACGACGCCTTCGGCAGGGAGGTCGACCCGGTGCATAACCCTGACGGCCGGCCGTCGAGCCTGGGGAAAGACGACTGGTACCTGATGGAAAGCTTCATGATGAACAACGGGGGATTCCTTGCGGACTGCGGAGAGATGATGCTGAAATACCGCAAAGGGCAGTACTACAAACAGACCCTGGGGATTAAGATAGCCTGCCTTACCTATAAGCGAAAGACGGTTTCATGGGCTAATGCCGGTTCCGACATCAGGCGCTCTTATTTGCTGGCCCTTGCCTTGGGCTTTGACGGCTGGTGGTTCAGCGACAGGCTGGAAGACGAGGCCTTTTTCTACGGCCAGGACCCGGGGATTAACCTTGGAGACAGGCTTTTAAAGCAGCTTGAAAAAGTGGAAAACAATTGCTTCCTGGCGGAAACGGACAGTTTTTATATCCTCTTTAACGGGAGCAAATACCCGCCCCTCCGCTACATCGTATATGACAAGAACAGGAAGAAGCAAACTGATCCGCCGGGTTGATTCAAGCAGCCGGGGTTTAAAAAGGATTCATAAAGGAGGCTTGCCGTAATGCAGCCTCCTACAATTTTGCGTTTAACCACCTTTTCACCCCGGTAAAATGAAATATTAATTGGCTAAATGATATTTACATAGATAACAATAGATGGTATATTAATTCTATAATTAATTATATAGATAAAATATAGATGAGGTGAAATTTAAAAATTCAGATAAAACAAAAGATTTGTTTATTGTGATGTGCCGGGTGTTGTATAAATTTTTATGAAATTATTTCCTTGCTTTTCTGGAATTATGGCCCTGGAAAGGAGGCGGTGCTTATGAGATGAGGGACCCCTTTGGCGGAGTTTTATGCGTTTTAAAACGATTTAAAAAAAGTTAAAGGGGGTAAATTCATGTCGCAACCTGGTATAGGTACACAGCCTGAAGAAAAAATCACGCGGTACATGTGGATGGTCCTGTTTGTCGCCTTGTGCGGGTACATTTTTG